>NZ_JBSFWR010000095.1:0-33005 GCF_053594915.1 Kitasatospora sp. NPDC002543
GTGGCCGGGCCGCAGCCTGGAGCTGATCCGCCAGGAGCTGGTGCGCGCCGACCAGGCCGGGGAGCGGAGGCGAGTGGAATCATGGGGTCCTGGTTGTGCGCGCGAAGCGAAGTCGCGTGCGCGAAGCGGAGACGGGGCGGGCGATGGGGGAGCGGCGGCGGGGCGGACGGCGGCCCGGAGCGGTCCTCGCCGAGGCGGAGGGCCTGCGGGCCGCGGCCGGGGCGGTCGTGGCGGACCACCGCGGCGCCGTGGAGCAGGTGCGGCTGGCGTACGTCGGCGTGCGGGACCGGCTGGTGCGCGAGGAACTGGACTCCATCCCGGTGGCGCGGCTCCGGGACGTGACCGAAGGCCGGCTGCGGGTCGGGGCGTTGGAGGCGGCCGGGCTGGCGACGGTGCGGCAGGTGGCGGAGGCCTCCGGCTACACGCTGCGGCTGATCCCGGGGATCGGGGCGCAGACGGCGGCGCAGGCACTGGCCGCGGCCGGGCAGATCGCCAGGGCGGTCGAGCAGACGGTGGCGGTGCGGCTGGACGTCGAGCGGCAGGACGGGACGGGCACCGCGCTGGTCGTCGCGCTCCAGCGGCTGGTGGCCGCCGGGCCGGAGGCGCGGCGGGCCCGGGAGGCCGCGGAGCGGGTCGAGGCCGAACTGGAGCCGCTGGTGGCGGCGGCGCAGCCGGCCCGGGGGGTGCTGCGCGGGCTGCTGGCCGGCCGGGAGCGGCGGGCGCTGGCTCAGGCGGCGGTGGAGGGGCTGGAGAAGGCGCTGGCCGGGTACGGGGCGCAGGAGGTCCCGGTGCTGCTCGCCCAGGCTTCGGTGGACCTGCTGCGTCCGCCGGTCGACCCGGTCGAGGCGTGGACGGACTTCGAGCTCCGCTCGGCCGACTACTACGGCGTGCTCGGCGGGATCGTCGAGGAGGCCGGGGTCGAACTCGCCGCCGCCGAGGGGTTCCTGCCCGGGGAACTGTCGGACCGGGTGCGGGCCGAGCCGCTGGACGACGCCCACTGCCGGGTCTCGCTGCGCGGCTACCAGGCGTTCGGGGCGCGGTTCGCGCTCGCCCAGCGGCGGGTCATCATCGGGGACGAGATGGGCCTGGGCAAGACGGTGCAGGCGATCGCCGTGCTGGCGCACCTGCGGGCCGGGGGGAGCACCCACTTCCTGGTGGTCTGCCCGGCCAGCGTCCTGATCAACTGGACCAGGGAGGTCGAGTCCCGCAGCACCCTGCGGGCGTTCCGGGTGCACGGCCCGGACCGGGAGCCGGCGCTCGCCGAGTGGCTGCGGGACGGCGGGGTCGCGGTGGTGACCTTCGACGGGCTGCGCCGCCCGGAGCTCGCGGAGGCGGCCGAGGCGGTCACGGTCGGGATGGTCGTCGTGGACGAGGCGCACTTCGTCAAGAACCCCGACGCGCAGCGCTCCCGGGCGGTGGCCGCCTGGGCGGAGCGGGTGGAGCGGGTGCTGTTCCTGACCGGGACGCCGATGGAGAACCGGGTGGACGAGTTCCGCGCCCTGGTGCGGTACCTCCAGCCCGACTTGGTGCCGGGGCTTCAGCAGGTCTCGGGGGCCGCGGGGCCGGCGGTCTTCCGCAGGGCGGTCGCCCCGGCGTACCTGCGCCGCAACCAGCGGGACGTGCTCACCGAGCTGCCCGAGGTGGTGCACGTGGACGAGTGGGAGGAGTTCTCGCCGGCCGACCTCGCCGCCTACCGGTCGGCCGTCGCGGCGGGCAACTTCCCGGCGATGCGCCGGGCCGGGTACGCGGACCCGGCGGAGTCGGCCAAGCTGCGGCGGCTGCTGGAGATCGTCCGGGAGGCGGCGGACAGCGGGCTGAAGGTGGTGGTCTTCTCGTTCTTCCGGGACGTCCTGGCGGCGGTCCGATCGGCCCTGGAGCAGCGGGAGCCCGGGCCGGATGGGGAGTCCGGGGGGCCCGGGCCGGGCCGGGCGTTCGGGCCGATCGACGGCTCCCTGGACGCGGTGCGGCGGCAGGACGTGGTGGACGCGTTCGGTGCGGAGCCCGGGCACGCGGTGCTGCTCTGTCAGATCCAGGCCGGGGGCGTGGGGCTGAACGTCCAGGCGGCCTCGGTGGTGATCCTCTGCGAGCCGCAGGTCAAGCCGACCCTGGAGGAGCAGGCGGTGGCGCGGTCGCGCCGGATGGGGCAGGTCCGCCGGGTGCGGGTGCACCGGCTGCTGGCGGCGGACAGCGTGGACCAGCGGATGCTGGACCTGCTGCGGGCCAAGAGCCGGCTCTTCGACGACTACGCGCGGCGCAGCGAGGTCGCGGAGTCGACGCCGGAGGCGGTGGACGTGTCGGAGCAGTCGCTGGCGGCGCGGATCGTCGAGGAGGAGCAGGTGCGGCTGGCGGTCGCCGACGGCCGGTAGGCGGGGCGTCCGCCCGGGCGCACGACGTGCGGGCGGAGGACGGGCGGAGGACGGGCGGCCCGGCGCCGGTCGTCTGCGGGTGCGGCCCTTCCGCCGACGGGCGGGGCGGCTCCACAATGGGGCCGTCGATCGCGGAAGTGGGGGGTCCGGGGTGGAGTGGCTGCTGGGGATCGGTGGGGCGCTGCTGCTCGGCGTGCTGACCAATCTGGTGTACGACTTCGCCAAGTTCGGCGGTTCGCGGCTCGGCTCCCGGGTGCCGGCGCCCCGGGTCCGGCGGGCGAGCCTGACGGTGGCCGCCCGGGCGCACGACGTGCGGGCGGACGGACTGGCACCGCTGATCACCTGGTCGGCCGCCAGGCCGCTGGCGCCGGGCACCCTGGTGACGGCGCACCGCGGGCGGGTGGAGCGCCCGCACGTGCTGGAGGCGGTCGGCTGGGACGGCGAGGTGGTGCGCCGCCGGGCGGCCGGTGCGGCGGGCCGGACGGCGTACATCTCGCGGCTGACGGTCGATCACGGCGAGCACAGCGGCGCGCGCGTCTGCGAGGTGGACATCGCCGAGAGCGACTACGCGGAGTGCATGGCCACCACGGGGCTGGGCCGGGAGGACCCGGAGGCGGCCCGGCTGCTGCGCGAGGCGCTGGACCGGGGCCTGACGAGCTTCGTGGCCGTGGCGCCGCCCACGATGGTCAGCGCCTGTGTCGCGGTCCGGGACCGGTCGGGGCGGCTGCTGCTGCTCCGCCGCTCGCTGGCGGTCGAGACCTTCCCGGCGCAGTGGACGGTCGGGATCAACGAGACGATGAAGTACCGCGACGAGCCGGGCGCCGCCGAGGACTTCTACGGACTGGTCCGGCGGGCCCTGGAGGAGGAGCTGGGGCTGCTGCCGGAGGATGTCGGGCCGACCGCGATCACCTGGCTGGGCTGGAGCGAGCCGGCCTCCTGCTACACGCTGGTGGCCACCGTCCGGTCCCGGCTGGACGCGGCCGCGATCGACCGCCGTCGCGAGGCCTGCCACAGCACCTTCGAGCACGACATGGCCGTCTGGGTGCCGTTCACCCGCCGGACGGTCTCCGAACTGGTCGAGGGCGGCACCTGCCCGGACGGTTCGCGGCGCTGGTCGTACCTCGCGCCGCTGGTGGCCCGGGAGGCCTGGCGGGCGGCGCAGCAGGAGCGGCCGTAGAACCGGGGCGGAGCGGGGGAGTGAAGGTTTCCGGGAACGCGCGTTCCCGGGAACGCCCGTTCCGCATCCGGAACGCGCGTTCCGCGGCCCCGGTCCGTCAGCCGACGGCGGACCGCCAGTCCGCGGGACCGCTCGCCGGCAGGTGCCCGGGCAGGCCCGGCGTCCAGCGCTTGGTGCCGTCCGGCAGCACGGCCAGGGCCTCGATGCCGGGCCGGCGGGCGGCCCAGGCGAGGGCGCGGTCCGGGCCCATGGCGAAGGCGGCGGTGGCCCAGGCGTCGGTGCGGGCGATGCCGGTGCCCGGCGCGCCGACCAGGGTGAGCGAGGCCAGGCCCTCGGCCGGGCGGCCGGTGTGCGGGTCGAGGACGTGCGCGCCGCGCTCGGCGGTGCCGGAGGTGGCCACGGCCAGGTCGTGGCCGGCCAGGACGGCGGCCAGCAGCCCCGGCCGCCGGGGGTCGGCGATGCCGATCCGCCACGGGCCGCCGGCGGTCTGCACGTCCCCGCCGCCGCTGACGCAGTACTGCCGGGCGCCGGAGCCGCGCAGCAGGTCGGCCGCCTGCTGGACCGCCCAGCCCTTGACCCAGCCGCTGGGGTCGAGCCGGCCGCCCGGGCGCTCGCTGAAGTAGCCGTCGGTCTCGGCGGCCACCGCGCGGCAGGCGGCGAGGACGGCGCCGACCTCCGGGTCGCAGTCGTCCGGGGCCAGGTCACCCCGGTCGAGGCGGCTGATGTCGCTGTCCGGCCGGTAGGTGGAGAACACCGTGTCGATCCGGTGCAGCCGCTCGGTGATCCGTTCCAGCACGACCGGGGTGCCGGGGCCCGGGTCGCGCACGGTGATCGAGAAGACGGTGCCCATCACGGGCTCGGCGTGGCGGAGCACGGCAGCCTCAGCCCCTGGCCCGGTCGAGGGCGCTCTGCAGGGAGCGGACGTAGCCGTCGCTCGTGTACGTCGCCCCGCTGACCACGTCGATCCGGGCGCTCTGCGCGGCGATCGCCTCCTGGTTGAGGATCGGCAGCGCGGAGCCGTTGATCTCCAGGTCGCGCCGTTCGGCGGTCGGGTACTTGACCACGTCGACGGCGGTGATCCGGCTGCCGGCCAGGGTGACCTGTACCTGCACCGGGCCGTACCGGGTGTTGACGGTGTTGCCGCTGACCTTCCGGGTCGCGCCGGTGCCCGCGGAGGGGGCGGAGCCCGAGGCGGCCGGGGAGGACGGGGCGGGAGAGGGGGCCGTGCCCGAAGGAGCCGACACGTCGGCCCCGGAACCGGCCCCGGTTCCGCTCCCGGCCCCGGTTCCGCTCCCGGCCCCGGTGGCGGTGCCCGGTCCCGAACCGATCACCGGGGCGGGGCCGGGGGCCTCGTGCGGTTTGAGGGACAGCAGCAGCACCACCCCGGCCGCGGTGGCGGCGCTGGTGACGACGGCTCGGCGCATGGAAATCGACACTCCTCAGGTGCTCGGCAACAGGGGCCCGGTCAGCCGGACATGCCGGATGTACCGGAAGTCCCGGAAGTCCCGGAAGTCCCGGTCCGGCCGGACCGGACCGGCTCAGAACGAAAAGCTCTCGTGGTGGATGCGCCCCGGCCGCACCCCCGCCGCCCGCAGCGCGCGGACGGCCTCCTCGGCGAAGGCGTCCGGGCCGCACAGGTAGACCTCGTGCCCGGCGAGGTCCGGGACCAGCCGGGCCAGCGCGGCCCCGAGGTCCCCGACCCGCTCACGCGGGCCGAGCAGCTCGTGCACCGCCGCACCGCGCCGCCGGGCGACCTCGGCCAGCTCCGCCCGGAACAGCACGTCCTGCGGCCGGCGGGCCCGCTGGACGAGAGTCAGCTCGCCCGGGAGGGTCTCGAACAGGGCGCGCAGCGGGGTGATCCCGACCCCCGCGCCGAGCAGCAGCACCCGGCGCTGCCGCAGCCGCCGCCCGGTGAACGCCCCGTACGGGCCCTCGGCGCGCACCCGGGTGCCCGGGCGCAGTCCGGCCACCGCCGCGCTGTGCCCGCCGAGGTCCTTGACCGTGAAGCGCAGGAACTCCGGGTGCGGCGGCGCGGAGAGCGAGTACGGGTTGGCGGCCCAGCGCAGCCCGGGTGCCTGGAACTGGAGCCGGAAGAACTGGCCGGGTTCGGCGCAGAGTTCGTCCAGCCGCCGCCCGGTGAGGAACAGCGACACCACGCCGGGGCCCTCGCGCCGGACCTCGGCGACGGTCAGTCGGTGCCGCCGGTCGAGCAGCCACGGCCGCAGCAGCCGGAACCAGCCGATCAGTGCCGCGGTGCCGAAGTAGAGGGCGTACCAGGCGGCCGCGGCGGGGCCGCCGCCCAGGTCGGCGCCGGTGGCGAGCTGGTGGGAGAAGGCCAGTGCCACCGCGAGGTAGGTCGCCAGGTGGAGGTGGTACCAGGTCTCGTAGCGCAGGCGGCGGCGCGCGATCCGGGCGGAGACCGCGCCGGTGCCGAGCAGCAGCAGGGTGCCCAGGGTGGCCTTGATCATCTCGGGGTAGTGGAAGACGATCTCCACGCCCTCGCCGACCGGGCCGCGCCCGTCGGTCAGCGCGTAGCCCCAGACGACCGTCAGCACGTGCACCGTGACCAGGGCGACCGTCCACCGCCCGCCGAAGGCGTGCCAGCGAGCCAGCCGGTCCGCGCCGACCCCGCGCTCGACCGGCGGCAGCCGGGCCATCAGCAGGAGCAGCACCGGCGCGGCGTAGCCCGCCAGCAGCCCGGTGATCCGGCCGGCGCCGGTCAGCCAGCCGGCCGCGCCGACCACCGAGGGGGTGCCCTTCCACCAGATCGCGAGCACCCCGAGCGCGCCCACGGCGATCAGGGCGAGCGCCGCGCGCGGGTCGAGGGCGAACGGCGGACGCGGTGCCGCCCGGTGCCTCGGGCGGTCGGGTGCCGGCCGGGGCCCGGGCCGCGACGTCGGTGCGGCGGCAGTGCTCATCGGGAACCTCCTCAGCGCCCGGCGGCGAGTGCCGCCGAGGCTGTCGACGATCGCACCGCAAGCTCTGAGCCGGCTCTGAACGGTGGCCGCGCCCGGCCTCGACCCGGGGGCATCGTGCCAGGTCAGAGTCGGTGTGAAGGCCAGCCGGCCGGGGGTGGAGGTCTCACCGGTTTCTCATCGGGACCGGCCAGGATGAACAATGCCCAGCACCGACCCGAGGAGCCCCATGGACGAGACCGCCGACCGCCCGGACTGGCGGGTCCTGGTCGTCGACGACGAGCCGGACCTGGTCGAGGTGGTCTGCGGGGCCGTCCGCTACGAGGGCTGGCAGGCGCGCGGCGAGACCGCCGGCCTGGCCGCCGTCGAGGCCGCCGCGGCCTGGCGGCCGCACGCCGTGGTGCTGGACGTGATGCTGCCGGACCTCGACGGCCTGGAGGTGCTGCGCCGCATCCACGCCGAGCAGCCCGAGGTGCGGGTGCTGTTCCTCACCGCCCGGGACGCCGTCGAGGAACGGATCGCCGGCATCGCGGCCGGTGGCGACGACTACGTGACCAAGCCGTTCAGCCTGGCCGAGGTGATGGTGCGGCTGCGCGGCCTGCTCCGCCGGGCCGCCCCGCCGGCGGCGACCCGGCAGCCGCCCCCGCACGCCCTGGTGCTGGGCGACCTGGTGCTGGACGACCGGGCCCGCGAGGTCACCCGGGGCGGGGAGGCGGTGGAGCTCAGCCCGACGGAGTACGCGCTGCTCGCCCACCTGATGCGCCACCCCCGGCAGGTGCTCAGCAAGGCGCAGATCCTGGACGCCGTCTGGTCGTACGACTTCGGCGGGCAGGCGCACGTCGTGGAGCTGTACATCAGCTACCTGCGCAAGAAGGTGGACGCGGGCCGCAGTCCGATGATCCACACGGTGCGCGGCGCGGGATACCTGATCAAGGCCGCGCCGTGAGGCTCCGCACCCCGCGCACCCGGCTGGTGCCCCGCACCCTGCGCGCCCGGCTGATCGCCGGCCTGCTGGTGCTGCTCGTCGCCACCTGTGCGGCCGTCGGCCTCGCCACCACCGCCGCGCTGCGCCACTTCCTGGTCGACCGGCTGGACCAGCAGCTCACCGAGTCGGGCGGCCGCTACGCAGCGAGCCTGGAGCACACCGGCCACGGCGCCGGCCCCGACACCAGGGCCCAGACCCCCGGCACCCTCGGCGTTCGGCTGCTGGACGGGCGGGTCACCGCCGCCGGCGTGGTCGACGGGGACGCCGACGACGTGGACGCCCCGGGGGACGAGGACGACCGGGTCGCCTTCACCCCCGACCGGCAGCGGGAGCTGGCCGCCCTGCCCGTCGGCGGCCCGGCCCGCACCCTCGACCTCGGCGGGGTCCTGGGCCACTACCGGGTCCGCGCGGTCGCCGGGCGGGACGGCGACGTCCTGGTCAGCGGCCTGCCGCTGCGCCCGGCCGAGGACACCGTCGGGCGGCTGGCGACCCTGGAGCTCACCGTCTTCGCGATCTCCGTCGCCGCCGCCGGAGCGGCCGGGGCCGTCTGGGTCGGCTTCTCGCTGCGCCCGCTGCGGCGGGTGGTGGGCATGGCGGAGCGGGTCAGTGCCCTGCCGCTCGCCAGTGGCGAGGTGATGCTCGCCGAACGCGTGCCGGACGCCGACCCGCGCACCGAGGTCGGCCGGGTCGGCGCCGCGCTCAACCGGATGCTCGGGCACGTCGGCGACGCCCTGGCCCGCCGCCACGCGGTGGAGGAGCGGCTGCGCGGCTTCGCCGCCGACGCCAGCCACGAGCTGCGCACCCCGGTCGCGGCGGTCCGCGGCCACGCCGAGCTGGCGCTGCGCCATCCCGGTCCGGTGCCCGGGGAGGTGCGGCACTCGCTGGAGCGGATCGACGCCGAGGCGGTGCGGATGGGCGCGATCGTCGAGGACCTGCTGCTGCTCGCCCGGCTGGACGCCGGCCGTCCGCTGGCCGCGGAGGAGGTGGACCTGACCCGGATCGCCCTCGACGCGGTGGCCGACGCCCGCGCCGCCGGGCCGGAGCACCGCTGGCGGCTCGCACTGCCCGAGGAGCCAGTGCTGGTCCGCGGGGACGGGCACCGGCTGAGCCAGGTGGTGGCCAACCTGCTGGCCAACGCCCGGACCCACACCCAGCCCGGCACCGAGGCCCGGCTGTGCCTCGAACGGTCGGACGGCCAGGTCGAGTTGAGCGTCACGGACGACGGTCCGGGGATCGCGCCGGAGCTGGTCGACCGGGTCTTCGAACGCTTCGTCCGGGGCGACCGGGCCCGCTCCCGCGCCACCGGCTCGACCGGGCTCGGCCTGGCCATCGTCCGGGCCGTGGTGGAGGCGCACGGCGGCACGGTGGCGGTGGAGAGCCGGCCCGGCCGCACGCGCTTCACCGTCCGGCTGCCGGGACCGCCGTCGATCCGGTAGCCGTCGCCGTGGTGGTGCGGAAGCGCTGCCGGTAGTCGGTCGGCGTGGTGCCGAGGCGGCGGCGGAAGGCGCGCACCAGGGTGTCGACGGTCCCGAACCCGCAGCCGCCGGCGACGCGTTCGAGCGTCTCGTCGGTGGACTCCAGCCGGTGACGGGCGAGTTCGACCCGGGCCGACTCGACGTAGGCGCTCGGGGTGGTGCCCAGTTCGGTCTTGAAGATCCGGGTCAACTGCCGTTCGCTGACGTGGGCGTGGGCCGCGAGGTCCGGGACGGTGAGCCGCCCGGCGAGGTTGCGCAGGATGTGGTGGCGCAGCTCCTCGATCCGCCGGGTCGTCGACACGGGCTCCAGCGGGACACTGAACTGGCTCTGGCCGCTGGGGCGTTTGAGGTACATGACGAGCTGTCGGGCCACCCGCAGGGCCAGTTCCTCGCCGAAGTCCTCGGCGACCAGCGCGAGTGACAGGTCCAGGCAGGCGCTGATGCCCGCACCCGTCCAGACCTCGCCCTCGCGGATGAAGATCGGGTCCGGATCGACCTCGATCTCCGGGTGCTCCTCGGCGAGTTGGCCGGCCGTGGACCAGTGGGTGGTGGCCCGCCGGCCGTCCAGCAGCCCGGCGGCGGCGAGCAGGTGCGCGCCGACGCAGACGCTGGCCACCCGGCGCGAGCGGGCGGCCAGCGTGCGGACCCGGTCGACCACCGCCGGGTCGGTGAGCGCGCGGACCCGGCGGCGGTCGTCCACCTCGACCGAGCCGGGCACCAGCAGGGTGTCGATCCGGCTCCGGGCGGCCTCGTCGAAGGTGAGGTCGGGCAGGACGCGCACGCCCGCCGCGGTGGTGACGGGCTCCGCCGTCTCGGCCGCGAGCACGACCCGGTAGCCGGTCGTGCCGTCGGTCTCCCGGCGGACCAGGGAGAACACCTCGGGCGGGCCGGTCACGTCGAGCAGGTCGACGCCCTCGAACAGGACGATGACGATCAGCCGCTGCGCGGCCGGTGCGGTCCGCGCCGTCTCCGAGGACCGTGCGGTCCGTCCGGCCGGTGGGGTCTGTCCGGGCAGCATCGGCGTCCTTCCTCGATGTCGGAATCTGCATGTTAGGCGACATTGCCGACACCGGAGCGCCGACCGTAGCGTTTTCGAGGCCGGCCACACCGGCTGTGACCTGCGAGATCACCGATCCCCAACCGTGAAGGCGGTACCCCGTGCCCACGACCACCCTGCGCACCCTCAACGGCCTCGACGAGACGCCCGCCGTGCTCGGCGCCTCGACCCTGGTCATGATCGACTACCAGAACACCTACGTGGGAGGCGTGATGGAACTGGAGGGCTGGCGGGAGGCGCTGGGCGCCGGCGCCGACCTGCTCGCCCGGGCCCGGGCGGCCGGCGCCACCGTGATCCACGTGGTCAACGACGGCGGCGAGGGCACCCCGTACGACATCCGGGCCGAGATCGGGCGGATCCACCCCAGCGTGGCCCCGGCCGAGGGCGAGCGCGTGGTGGTCAAGCAGGCCCCGGACGCCTTCGTCGGCACCGAGCTGGGCGACCTGCTCGACGCGGCCGGCCACCGGGACGTCGTCGTCGCCGGGTTCATGACCCACATGTGCGTCGCCTTCACCACCGCCGGGGCCTTCCTGCGCGGCCACCGCCCGACCGTGGTGGCCGCCGCCTGCGCCACCCGGCCGCTGGAGTCGGCGGGCACCGGGCTGACGGCCGCCCAGGTCCACCGCGCCGCGCTGGCGACGATCGGCGACCTCTACGGCGTGGTGGTGGAGACCCCGGCCGACCTCGGCTGAGCCCGACCGGCCCGACCGGCCCGACCGGCCAGACCGGCCAGACCGGCCCGACCGGACCCGACGAGCGACGGACGGTCCCGCTCCGGTGACGGCCACCCCGATCGCCACCGATCCGCCACCGATCCGCCGCCGGCTCGTTGGACCGGTCGGCGCACGGTGTCGGCGGAGGGCGGGGAACGGGCATGGCGGGGGACGGGACGGAGGTGGTCGGAGGTCCGCCGGAGCTGGCCGAGTCGTACCGGCTCTGCGAGCGGGAGGTGGCCGCCCACCTGGCCCCACTGCGGGCGATCAGCGACCTGCTGCCTCCCGAGGTGCGGCCGTACGTCCACGCCGTCAACGGCTTCGCCTCCCGCTCCGACCGGCTCGCCGACGACCCGGACGTCCACGGGCCCGACGCCGAAGCCCCCCGGGGCACCGCCGACCCCGCCGAGCGGGAGCGCCGCTTCGCCCGCTGGCGGGCCGACACCCTGGCCGAGCTGGCGGCCGGCCACAGCGGGCACCCGCTGCGCCGGGCCTTCGTGGACACCGTGCGGCGCTGGGAGCTGGACCGGGCGCTGGTCGAGGAGTTCCTGGACGCCACCCGCGCCGACGGCGCCCGCCCGCCGGCCCTCGGGACCCTCGCGGACCAGCGCCGCCACCTGCGCGGCATCGCGGGGACGGTCACCGAGCTGTGGGCCCCGCTGCTGGGCGCGCGGGGCCCGCGGGCTGCGGCCGCGCTGTCCGCGCTGGGGGAGGCCTGCCAGCTGGCCGACCTCCTGGAGGACCTCCCGCTCGACCTCGCGGCCGGCCGCTGCTACCTGCCGCGGGAGGAACTGCGCCGACTCGGCCTGACCGTCGCCGACCTGGGCCGGGACGACCACCAGGACGACCACCGGAACAGCCACCGGGGCGACCGCCGGCCCGCCCTGGACGAGCTGGCCGCGAACCAGCAGCGGTTGCTGCACCGCCTGTTGGAGCGGGCCCTGCCCGCCACCTGGCTGGTGGCCCCCGGCTGCCGCCCGTTCCTGCACACCATGCTGCTCGGTGCCCAACTGCAGTACGACGAGGCGACCCTGGTGCGCTCGCGCGTCCTCACCGAGGGGCTCACGCCGCTGAGTTCCGACGGGGTCACGCCCGGGCGACGGGCCCGGCCCGCGCCTCCCGCGGGCGGGCCCGCCCACGTCGCCGTGATCATGGACGGCAACCGGCGCTGGGCCGAGACCCGTCGGCTGCCCGCCGAACACGGCCACCGGGCCGGGCAGCGGGCCGCACTGCGGCTGGTCAACGCGGCGCTGCGGCTGGGCATCCGCCACCTGAGCCTGTACGCGTTCTCCACCGAGAACTGGGACCGCCCGCCCGAGGAACTGACCGCGCTGTTCGACTCCCTGGCCGACGGCCTCACCCGCAGCGCGCGGGGCCTGCACGCCCTCGGCGTACGGATCCGCTGGTGCGGCCGGCGGGACCGGGTGGACGAGTGGCTGGCCGCCGAGATCGCGCTGGTGGAGAGCCTGACGTCCAACAACGGCACGCTGACCCTGACGGTCTGCGTCGACTACGGCGGCCGGGAGGAACTGGCCGCCGCGGCGCGCGGGCTGGCCGTCGAGGCGGTGGGCGGGCGGATCCGGCCGGAGGAGATCGGCCCGGCCGACCTCGCCCGGCACCTGTACCTCCCGGACCTCCCGGACGTGGACCTGCTGATCCGCACGTCCGGTGAGCAGCGGATCAGCAACTTCCTGCCCTGGCACCTGGCCTACGCCGAGCTGCTGTTCGACCCGACGCCCTGGCCGGACTACGACCTGGCCCGGCTGCGCGGGGCGGTCCGGGCCTACGCGGCCCGCGAGCGACGCTTCGGCGGCGGTGTGCCCGCCCAGTCCGGGCCCTCCCGCCGCCCACGGCCCGCTACGCCTGCGGCTCCTGCGCGGCCGGAGGAGGGGTGTACGTCCCCTGGGCCGTGACGTACGCCAGCACGGTGTCCACCGTGACCGGGTGCGCGCCGAAGTTCGCGGTGTACGCGTCCACCGCCTCCTGGGTGGGGCGCAGCGGCACCCCGCTGAGCCGGACCTTCATCGGCTGTCCGGCCGGCACCGGGTCGGCCGTCAGCTCCCCTTCGGTGAGGCCGCAGCGGAAGGCCGAGCGGTGCCCCATCTCCGCCCCGCTGACCTCGCACCGGCCGGAGCCCAGGCCGTCCTTGATCGCGCCGACCAGGTTCACCACGCGGTAGTCGCCCTTGGAGGTGCTGACGCAGACCCCGCCGTCCAGTGCCCCGTCGCCGTGCGCCTCGGGCGGGTTGGCGAGGGACGGGTCGCCCAGGGCGGAGCGGATCGGCAGGTGGACCGCGGGGCCCCGGTCGTCGTGGACCATGCGGGCGGGGGCGACGACGTCCACCATCGCGTGGAAGCGGTCCAGTTGGGCCTGTGCCTCCGGCGTCCAGCGCACTTCCACCCAGCCGTCGGAGAGCGTGCCCAGTGTTCCGGTGCGGTCGGTGCCGCCGTCAACGGCACCGGCCGCCGTCCCGGTGAGCCACCCCAGTAGCGGGGCGGCCAGCGCCGCGCCCAGCAGCGACCGCCGCGTCGTGCTCATCGTTCCGAACCGTCCCTTCCCGGGCCGCCCGGTACGGCCCATGGAACGGATCATCCGTCCACCGACCGCCTCGGACGCAGGCCTGGAGGGCGAAACCACCCGTGCGGGGGGAGCGGGGAGCGGCCCGGGGTGGTTCGTCCGCCTACGGGAGCCCCCCGGGGCCGTAGCCCGCCGGTGCCCGGCTCGCTGCATCCGACGGTGTCCTGACCCCGCCTCCGCCACACCCGGGGGGCCGCGCCGACACGGCGCGGGCCCCGTTCGTGCACCCCCGCGAGTCCGCTCCCACCCGGAGTTGAACACGTTCAAAGTCGTGCGCCATGATGAGGACGCGCGAGAGCGCCCCACCGCGGCCTGCGGCGAAGGGCCCTCCCGTGCTGCCCCGTCACGCTCCGAATCCCGTACCCGACCCCGGAGTCGACCGTGCGACACCTGTTGCAGCGCCATCCCTTCGCGATGCGAACCCACTTCGCGCACTCGCTCGTCCTCACCTACGCCCTGCCGCCCCGGCTGCTCTCCCCGCTGGTGCCGCCGGGCCTCGCCCTCGACACCTACACCGACCCCGCCGGCACCGAGCACGGCTTCGTCGCCGCGGCCGTCGTGGACACCCGGGCGCTGCGCCCGGCCGCCCTGCCCGCCGGCCTCGGCCGGGACTTCATCCTCACCGGCTACCGGGTCTTCACCCGCTTCCCGACCCCCGGCGGCCGCACCATGCGCGGCCTGCGCATCCTGCGCTCCGACACCGACAGCCGGATGATGGCGCTCGGCGGCAACGCCTTCTCCCGCTACCGGTACCGGCACGCCCGGATCGGCACCCGGGTGGTCGGCGACACCCTGGAGTTCAAGGTGGTCAGCGGCGACGGCCGGGCCGACCTGCACGTGCGCGCCGACCTCGGCAGCGCCCCCGCCGCCCTCCCGCCGGGCAGCCCGTTCGCGGACGCCCGGGCCGCGCGCCGCTTCGCCGGCCCGCTGCCCTACACCTTCGAGTACGAGCCGCAGACCCGCTCGGTGATCGTGGTCAAGGCCACCCGCGCCCACTGGGACCCGGCCCCGGTGGCCGTCGAGGTGCCCCGGCTCACCTTCTTCGACCACGGACCGCTGGCCGGCAGCCGGCCCGTCCTCGCCAACGCCTTCCACGTGGCCGGCCTCGACTACGGCTGGCACGCGGGGGAGCGCCGCACCCTCACCGGAGCCCGTCGATGACCACCCCAGCCCCAGCCCCAGCCCCGGTTCCAGCCTCGCCCCCGGGCCCCGCCCGCCGCGCGTCCGTGCCCCGACCCCGCCCCGCCACCGCCGGACCGGCGGGCCCCCGTCCCTCCGGGGTGCGCGAGGTGGTCCGCTACAACTGGCCGATGTACGCCGCCGGGGCGCTCACCGTCGCCGCCGGCCGGGCGCTGGCCCGGCGGCTGCCCGGCCCCGCCGCCGCGCTCGCCCGGACGGCCGCCGCCACCGCCGCCGGGTACCTCGTCCTCGGAACCCTCGCCACCTGGTGCGTCTACGACCGCTCCGGGCTCCACCGCTACGACTGGCTGCCCGACCTGCTGCCCGGCGGCGGCCCCGGCGAGTACCTGGTGATCGGCACCGGCCTGGACGAGGCGAGCCGCCCGCTCGCCGCCCGCCACCCGGAGGCCCACGGCCGGTTCGCCGACCTGTACGACCCGGCGCTCACCGCCGGCGGTTCGATCCGCCGCGCCCGCCGCCACTGCCCGCCCGCCCCCGGCGGCATCCCGGCCCGCCCGGACGCGCTGCCCGCCGCGACCGGCACCCTGGACACCGTCTTCGCCGTCTTCGCCGCCCACGAGCTGCGTCGGCCCGCCGACCGCACCGCCCTGTTCGCCGAGGCCGCCCGCGCCCTGCGCCCCGGCGGCACCCTGCTGCTGGTCGAGCACCTGCGGGACGCCGCCAACACCGCCGTCTACGGCCCCGGCGCCTGGCACTTCCTGCCCCGCGCCACCTGGCTCCGGCACGCGGCCGAGGCGGGCCTGCACCCGGCCGCCGAACGCCGGATCGCGGGCCTGGTCACCGCCTTCGCCTTCCGGAAGCCCACCCCGGGAGCCGCCCGATGACCGATCAGGTGACCGGGCTGATCGCCGGACCGACCGCCCTGGAGGCCCAGCTGCGCCTGGTCGGCGCCGCCCTCGTGGCCGTCGGCCTGGTCCACGCGGTGCTGCCCCGCGCCATCGGCTGGCCCGCCGACCTGTCCGGTACGACCCTGCTGACCCGCCAGGTCTCCTACGCGCACCTCTTCTTCATCGGCCTCGCCTGCGTCCTGCTCGGTCTGCTCCCGCTCCTCCTGGCCCCCGAGCTGCTCGCCGGCGGGCGGCTCGGCACCGCGCTGCTGGCGGGCCAGACCCTCTTCTGGGGCCTGCGCTGGCTCTTCGAGTTCGCCTACTTCTCGCCCCGGCTGTGGCGCGGCGACCGTCTGCGGACCGTCGCGCACCTGGGCCTCTCGGTGCTGTGGACGTGGGTGACGGCGGTCTTCGCCGTCGCCCTCGGACACACGGTCTAGGATCATTCCGACCCCAGCAGCCCACACACCCCCTCAAGGACCATGCGGTGACCGTTGCCTCTCCCCGTGCTCGCGCCGTGCGCTCGGCCCTGTCGGCCGGCGCCGTCCTGCTGGCGGCCACCTCCTGCTCCGGTTCGGCCGACGCCCCGCGGACCAGTGCCCAGGCCAAGCAGAAGACCGACACGTACTTCACCGAGACCTTCCTCGCCTTCCCGAAGCCGATCTCGCCGATCGTCGAACGGGACGGCGAGGAGCAGTGCTTCAAGAAGGACGCCCCCTCGGAGCCGGACGGCCGGGTCAAGGCCGTGACGTACCGCTTCCTGCGGGACATCCCGGCCGACCACCACGACACGGTCTTCGACGCCTTCCGCGGCCACCTGGTCGTGGCCGGGTTCGACGTCACCGACAGCAGGCCCGGCGTGATCGTCCTCACGAACCCGGACAACGGTTTCAAGGCCTCCCTCGTGGACGGCGACAACTGGCCCGCCACGCTGCTGGTCGGCTTCGAGTCCCCCTGCGTCCGGCCCGACGGCGCCAAGTCCTGAGCCGTCCCCGCCGCAACACGCCGCCGGACAGGGCGGGCGCCGCCAGGCACCGCCAGGACCCGCCGGGGGCCGGCCACGTCCGCCGGCGGATCGCGGCGGCGCTCGATCCGCCGCGACTGCCCGTGGGCCCGGGTGAGTTGCCCCCGAGCTGAGCCCAGGGGCGGGCCCGCCGGGCCGTCAGGGGTTCGCGGGCAACAGCGGGGTGCGGCGCGGCTGGGGCGGGAGGGCGAGGGTGAGGGCCTCGCGGGAGGCGGCCGGCAGCGCGAGGGCGGAGGCGGTCTCCGCGGGCAGCGGGTGGAGGCCGAGGAGCGCGGTGGCGAGCCGCGTGGTGGCGCGGTGCCAGTCGGGGACGCGCTGGAGCATGGCGTGGCCGCTGCCGGTGACGGTGTAGCCGCAGACCCGGGCACCGGCGGCGCGGCTGCGGGCGGCGAAGGCCCGGGTGTCGGCGGGCGGCGTGACGGTGTCGCGGTCGCCGTGCAGCATCAGGACGTCCCGGCCGGCGAGCTGCTCGCACGGGTCCTCGGCCGGGCACCACGGCGCGAGCGCGACCAGGCCGGTGACGCAGGGGTGTCCGCCCGCCCGGAGCGCGGCGCGCCCGCCCATCGAGTGGCCGACCAGCACGGTCGGCACCGGGCCCAGTAGCGCGGCCAGCTCGTCGAGCGCGGCGGTCGCGTCCCGGGCGGCGTCGGCCCGTTCGCCGTTCCAGCCGCGGTGGCGGTAGCGGACGGTCCCGATCGCGACGTCCGCCCGCGCCGTGGCCCGGGTGAGGCCGCGCAGGAAGCCGTGCATCCGCAGCAGCGGGAGGTTGAGGCGCCCGGGCCGGGCGTCGTTGTGCTCCTCGCCGCCGTGCAGCACCAGGATGGCCGCCCGGGCCGCTTCCGGCCGGACCCGCCAGTGCAGTGCGCGGTGCTCCACCGCGCGCTCCGCCGCCGTACCGCTCACTGCCGCACCGTCCCGTCCGTCCCGCCCCGTGCCCGACGTCCCCCGGATCGCCACTGTACGCGTGCGGACGGCCGGAGCATTCACCCGAGGGGAGCATCCCGGACAGCGGGGGCGCGCGGCCGGGGCGGGCGACTGCTATCCACGAAGGGTGGGGGGCCGGAAGCGCCGCTCGTGGCGCCGTGTCACCGAGTGGAGGACTCCGTGGCTCAGCAGCTCGCACTTTCCGTGGACTTCGGATCCGGCTTCACCGAGGCCTGGTCGAAGATCGCCAAGGTCATTCCGCAGTTCATCGCCTTCCTGGCGATCCTGGTCGTCGGTTGGTTCGTGGCCAAGGCGATCGCCAAGATCCTCGACCGGGTGCTGCGCAGGGTCGGCTCGGAACGGGTCGCGGAGCGGTCCGGAGTGGCCGCTCACCTGCGGGGTTCCAAGTACGACATGACCGGGATCATCAGCAAGGTGGTGTACTACATCATCCTGCTGATGGCCCTGCAGCTCGCGTTCGGCGTCTTCGGCTCGAACCCGATCAGCACGATGATCCACAGCATCGTCGCCTGGCTGCCGCGCGGCATCGTCGCCGTGGTGATCGTGGTGGTCGCGATGGCCATTGCCAACGCCGTGCGCGACATCGTCGGCAACTCGCTCTCCGGCGCCTCGTACGGCCGGACTGTCTCCACCCTGGTCTGGGCGTTCATCGTCGGCCTCGGCGTGATCGCCGCCCTGGGCCAGGCCGGTATCGCCACCACGATCACCGGACCGGTGCTGATCGCCGCGCTCGCCGCCATCACCGGTGTGCTGGTGGTCGGCGTCGGCGGCGGCCTGATCATCCCGATGCGCCAGCGCTGGGAGCGGTGGCTGGACGGCGCCGAGCGGGAGACCGCCCGGCTGCGTGGCACCGCCTACCAGGCCGGCCGCTCCGACGCGCTGTCCAACCAGCCGATCAGGCCGACCACCCAGACCGGTCCGGG
Source organism: Kitasatospora sp. NPDC002543 (assembly GCF_053594915.1). Classification (NCBI taxonomy): domain Bacteria; kingdom Bacillati; phylum Actinomycetota; class Actinomycetes; order Kitasatosporales; family Streptomycetaceae; genus Kitasatospora; species Kitasatospora sp. NPDC002543. The sequence goes on from NZ_JBSFWR010000095.1 coordinate 18,185, forward strand.
CACCCCGCCCGCGCCGGGCATCGAGGGCGACCAGGACCGCTGACCGTCCCGCTCGGGCGGGGCCTGCCGGGGCTCAGACCTCCAGCAGGCCCTGCTCGCGCACCAGCCAGCAGATCGCGGTGAGCCGGATGACGGCGTAGTCGTAGCCGACCGGCTCCCGCCAGCCGATCTCGCGGAGCGCGTCCAGGAAACCCAGCGCGTAGTCCGACAACTCCTCACGGTCCAGGGGCCGGGGCGCGAGCTCCGGCCCCTGCGCGTACAGCAGCTCCCGCAGCATCGCCGCGTGCTGGTCGACCGCCGCGACGAAGCCGGGCTCGAAGGCGAACTCGGCCAGCCGGGGCGTGAAGGCCGTCACGATGCCGGGCAGCGGACAGCCGGCCGGCTCGTCGGGGGAGCGCCGGAAGGAATCGTCGGAGGTGGCGAACATCCGTCCACGTTAGGCGAGCGCCGGGGCGGGAACGGACGCCCGGGACGGTTCCGTGCTGAGACCTTGGCCACCCCGCCCGCGCCCGCCCGCCGTGGCGGAAACGTTCCGTGGTCCACCGGATCCGCTCTGCCGATCAGCGGGTGCTCCGTACCAGAATGGCCGGCATGGACCTCCGCATCTTCACCGAGCCCCAGCAGGGTGCGAGCTACGACACCCTCCTCAAGGTCGCCCGCACCGCCGAGGAGCTCGGCGCCTTCAGCGCCTTCTTCCGCTCCGACCACTACCTGAGGATGGGCGACGCCGACGGCCTGCCCGGGCCCACCGACGCCTGGATCACCCTGGCCGGCCTCGCCCGCGACACCAGCACCATCCGCCTGGGCACCCTGATGACCGCCGCCACCTTCCGGCTGCCGGGCGTCACCGCCATCCAGGTCGCCCAGGTGGACGCCATGAGCGGCGGCCGGGTCGAGTTCGGCCTCGGCGCCGGCTGGTACGAGGCCGAGCACACCGCGTACGGCATCCCCTTCCCCAAGGAGAAGTTCGGGCGGCTGGAGGAGCAGCTGGCGATCATCACCGGGCTGTGGCGAACCAAGCTCGGCGACACCTTCGACTTCACCGGCGAGTACTACACGCTGACCGACTCGCCCGCGCTGCCCAAGCCCGCCCAGGAGCACGTCCCGGTGCTGGTCGGCGGCCACGGCCCGGTGCGCACCCCGGCCCTGGCGGCCCGGTTCGCCGACGAGTTCAACCTGCCGTTCGCCTCCGTGGACGACACCTCCGCCCAGTTCGGCCGGGTCCGCGCCGCCGTGGAGCGGGCCGGGCGCTCCGCGTCCGACCTGGTCTACTCCAACGCCCTGGTGGCCTGCGTCGGCCGCGACGACGCCGAGGTCGCCCGCCGGGCCGCCGCGATCGGCCGCGAGGTGGCGGAGCTGAAGGAGAACGGCCTGGCCGGCACCCCGGACGAGGTGGTCGAGAAGCTCGGCCGGTACGCGGCGGTCGGCAGCGAGCGGATCTACCTCCAGATCCTCGACCTGGACGACCTCGACCACCTGGAGGTGATCGCCTCCCGGGTCGCCCCGCAGCTGGGCTGACGTCCGCCGCCGGGCCCGAGCGCCCGGGGGACCCCGGTCGCACCCGCGCCGACCTCCGCCCTTTACTCGTTTTTGGGAATGCGCCATGCTCCTTGGACGGGGAGCGGTGGACGGGGAACGGCGGGGGGAGACCGGGTGAGCCGGACGAGAGCGATGCCGACGGCGGCGGTGCCGAGGGTGCCGCCGCCGCGCACCGCCGGGGAGCGGGTCGTCCTGCCCGCGCCGCACGACCCGCCCGCCCGGCACGAGCTGCGCGGCCCCGGACCGGCGGTGCTGCGCTACCCCGCCGGGGACCTGCTGGTCGTCACCGGCCTGCCCGGCAGCGGCAAGAGCACCCTGATGCGCCGCTGCGTCCGCGCCCCGCTGATCGACTCCCAGCTGGTCCGCGAGGAGTACGCGGCCCGGCTTCCCGGCCGTCTGCCGTACGCGCTCTACCGCCCGCTGGCCCGGCTCGCCCACTACCGGCGGCTGCGCCGGGCCGTCCTGGACGGCGGGCCGCTCGCGGTGCACGACTGCGGCACCCAGCCCTGGGTGCGCGCCTGGCTGGTCGGCACCGCCGCGCGGCAGGGCCGCCGGGTGCACCTGCTGCTGCTCGACGTCGACCCGGCCGAGGCGCTGGACGGGCAGCGGCGGCGCCGGCGCGGCGTCTCGCGCTACGCCTTCGCCCGGCACCGGGCCGCGGTCGCCCGGCTGCGCCGCCGGATGCTGGAGGCCGACGGGCCGCCGGCCGGCTGTGCGTCGGCCGTGGTACTCGACCGGGCCGCCGCGCGCGCCCTGCGGGAGATCGACTTCACGGCGTCGTAGTCTCGGCGAGTCCGCGCCGGGGCGCCGGCGGGTCCGGCCGGAGCAGGCCCCCGGGCGCGGCCGAGACCCCGTCGACTCCCCGTCAGGAGCGCTGATGCGCCGTACTGCCCGGGTGCGCCCGCGTGCCCCCCGCCTGTTCCCCTGCGCCGCCGCGCTGGTCGCCGCGGCCGGTCTGAGCCAGTTCGCCGCACCGGCCGCGCACCGTGCCGCCGCCGCCCCGGCCGTGTGCGCGGCCGGCGGCGGTGCGGCCGGCGCCGCCGCGAGGCTGCCGGCCGGGAGCCGGGCGGACCGCGACCCGAACGAGGTCAGCGCCGCGGAGGCCCGGGCGATGCAGGCCGACCTCGACCAGCGGCTCGCCGAACTGGGCGGCGGCCGGCGCCGGGCCGCGAACCCGACCACCATCCCCGTCCGGTTCCACGTGATCCACGACGGCGACACCGGGCGGCTGGACCAGGCCGCCGTCGCCGGCCAGATCGACCACCTCAACGAGAGCTACGGCGGCCGCGGCGAGGGCAACGCCCCGAGCCCGTTCCACTTCGAACTGGTCGGCACCGACTGGACCGACAACGCCTCCTGGTACGCCGGCATGACCCCGGGCTCCTCGGCCGAGCAGACCATGAAGGCCGCCCTGCGCCAGGGCGACCAGGGCACCCTCAACCTCTACACCGCCCGCCTCGGCGACTCCCTGCTCGGCTGGTCGACCTTCCCGAACGCGTACCGGACCAACCCGGTCGACGACGGCGTGGTGGTGCTCGACGCCTCCCTGCCGGGCGGTGCCGCCACCCACTACGACGAGGGCGACACCGCGACCCACGAGATCGGCCACTGGCTCGGCCTGTTCCACACCTTCCAGAACGGCTGCCGGGCCCCGGGCGACTACGTGGAGGACACCCCGGCCGAGCGCACCGCCGCCTCCGGCTGCCCCGAGGGCCGGGACACCTGCACCGGCCCCGGACTCGACCCGATCCACAACTTCATGGACTACAGCTACGACTCCTGCATGACCCAGTTCACTCCCGGACAGGTCCAGCGGATGTCCAACTCCTGGACTGCCTACCGGAGTTGACCGACATCTGGGCCCGGCCCGGCGGGACGACGCGAGGCGGAGCGGCGTTCGTCCGCCGGTGGCGCGGAACCGCGGCGCGGCCGGCCGGGCGGCCCGGCATCCTCCCGGGTCCGGAAGCCCGGCTGCAATCGATTTGAATGCCGCGGGCCGCTTCCGGCGTGGCAGATACCGGCCGTTTGTCCGATTTGATCTATGTTCGGAGGGTCGGGACCGATCAGGAGCAACCGAAGGAGCAAGGCATGAGTGCCAATCCCCGGATCGTCGTCGGCGTGGACGGCTCGCCCGCCTCGGAGCAGGCGCTGAGCTGGGCGATCGACTACGCGCGGGCCGTCGGCGGGACGATCCACGCGATCGCCGCCTGGGAGTACCCGGCCTTCTACGGCTGGGCCGGACAGGGCGTGCCGACCGTCGAGACCTTCAACCCCGAGGAACTCGCCGGCCAGACCCTCACCGAGACCGTCGCCAAGGTGGCCGGCGACGACGCCGGCGTGCGGATCACCGAGAGCGTGGTGCCCGGCAACCCCGCCAAGGCGCTGCTGGAAGCCGCCGAGGGCGCCGCACTGCTCGTCGTCGGCAGCCGCGGCCTGGGCGGCTTCTCCGGTGTGCTGCTCGGCTCGGTCAGCCGCCACCTCACCGAGCACGCGCCCTGCCCGGTGGTCGTGGTGCGCGAGGCCCACGGCGACAAGGAGCCGTCCGAGTAGGACGCCGGGGCCGGGGGCCGGTGCCCCGCCGGGCCGCCGCGCGGACCAGAATGGAGTCATGCCAGAAGGTGACTCCGTCTACCGCGTGGCGGCCCACTTGCACGAGGCCCTCGCCGGACAGCCGCTGACCAGCGCCGACCTGCGGGTGCCCGCGCACGCCACCGCCGACCTCACCGGCCGCCGGGTGCTGGAGGTCGCCCCGCGCGGCAAGCACCTGCTCACCCGCTTCGAGGGCGGCCTCACCCTGCACACCCACCTGCGGATGGACGGCCGCTGGGTGGTCTACCGCCCCGGCGAACGGTGGACCGCGGGCCCCGACTGGCAGGTCCGCGCCGTCCTCGGCACCGACCGGGGCACCGCCGTCGGCTACCGGCTGCCCGTCGTGGAACTGCTGCGCACCGCCGACGAACGGCGGATAGTCGGCCACCTCGGCCCCGACCTGCTCGGCCCCGACTGGGACCCGGGCGAAGCCGTCCGCCGGCTGCTCGCCCGTCCGGGCCGCCCGGTCGTCGAGGCCCTGCTCGACCAGCGCAACCTCGCCGGGATCGGCAACGTCTACGCCAACGAGCTGTGCTTCGTCGCGGGCGTCACCCCCTGGACCGAGGTCGGCGAACTCCCGCACCCGGACCGGCTGGTGGAGCGCGCCCGGCAGATGCTGGAGGCCAACAAGCTGCGCCCCGGCCACATCACCACCGGCGACACCCGGCCCGGCTACCAGCACTGGGTGTACGGCCGGGCCGGGCGGCCCTGCCCGCGCTGCGTCACCCCCGTGGCCACCGGGCGCCAGGGCGCGCCGCCGCGCGACCGGGCGGTGTACTGGTGCCCGTACTGCCAGCGCGGCCCGGCCCCCGAGGTCACCCCCGCTCGACCAGCGCGGGGTGGCGCGGGTCGTCCACCCGGACGGTGACGTCGGCGGCCTCGGCCGGGACGGTCTCCGTCTCGTAGCGGGCGAAGGCGGGCAGCGTCCACTGCTCGTCGGCCGGTGTGCGGCGGGCCAGCGCGGCCGGACCCAGGGCCAGGTGGACGGTCAGCTCCAGCGGCAGCCAGCGGCCGAGCAGCAGCGCGCCGTCCAGCAACAGCACGCCACCGGGCGGGAGTTCGGTGTACGGGGCGCGAGTGGACCGGTCGGCGACCGGGTCCCGCAGGGAGGGCAGGACACGGCCGCTGCCGCCCGGCTCCAGCGGGTCGAGCACCTCGCGGGCCAGGGCGCCGTCGTCGAGCCAGAGGTCGTGGAAGGCGTCCGCGTCGTGGTGGCCGTACTCCAGCCGGATCGAGGCCGGGCGAAGGAAGCCGGCGGCCGAGACCCGCAGCGCCGGGAGGCCGCGCAGCCGCAGCGGATCCACCAGCGCGTCGGCGAGCGCCTCGGGGCGGGCGGCGGCCGCGCCGTCCACGGCCACCCGCAGGTACCGGCCGCCGGCCCCGGGCAGGGCGGCGATGCGGTCGGCGAGCAGCTCGGCCAGGTTGTCGGGGGAGATCGGGCGTACCTGCATCGGGCCATCCTGCCGGTTCGTGCGGTCGTCGGTGCGCTCCGGGCGCTCCGGGCGCTCCGGTCCGAAGACACCGGGGCCGAGGGGGCTCAGAGCGGGAGGGCGTGCAGGACGTCGTCGTGGCCGGCGTAGAGCCGGCCCCAGCCGCTGGCGACGGTCCAGGGGCCCCTGGCCGGGCCGGAGTCGCGGAAGGTCCAGCCGAGTTCTCCGGTCGAGGTGTAGACCGCGCAGACCCCGGCGTCGGCCGTACCCGGGACGAACAGCGTCTTGTCGCCGAGCAGCACGCGGTTGCGGCGGTCCAGCGGGAAGGGCAGCCGGCAGGACCAGAGCACGGTGTCGGAGGAGGTGTCGTGGCAGGTGATGAGGCCCTCGTCCCACGGGATGTACAGCTGGGGGCCGTCCACGATCGGCGCCAGCGCCCGCCGGGACTCGCCCGGGGCGGGGGAGTGGGACCAGGCCGGCTTGCCCGCGGTCGACAGCTCGCGCACGCCGCCCTTGCCGTCGGGGACGAGGAAGGAGTTGTAGCCGCTGACGCACCAGCGCAGGCCCTCCTCGCCGGGGGCCGTCCACACCTCGCGGCCCGTGGCGGCGTCCCGGACCGCCAGCTCGGTGCGGCCGGCGACGACGCGCAGGCAGGCGAGGTGGTGGGTGAACCCGGTCCGGGTCGCGGGCGTGACGGGCAGCTCCTGCTCCTCGGTGCGCACGGACCAGAGCAGGGTGCGGTCGGTGACCCGCAGCGCGAAAAGGTAGTGCGCCGGAAGGCGGCCGTCCGACTTCGGCCGGCCCCAGGAACAGCCGTAGAGGACGCCGGGGTCGTGGGGGTCGAAGCCGGCCAGCCGGGTCTGCTCCTGGAGCTCGTCGGGCAGCGGCAGGCTCCAGTCGGCGGCGGAGTCGGTGAAATGGCGGGCCTCGACGTGGCCCTGGTAGGTGGTGAAGAGGTGTTCCGGCCCGAGCACCACCGGGTCGAGAGCCTCGGAGCCGCCGGGCAGGCTCCGGGCGGACGGCGGGTCGAAGACCAGCAGCCGGCCCGGGGCGCCCGTGGTGTGGTCGAGGACCTGCAGGCCGTTCCTGGACAGGTAGAGCGGCCGGCTCGGCAGGCCGGTGGCGATCCGCTCCGGGGTCATCGCCGCCGGGCCGCGGTAGGTCCAGAGCGGCGTCGGCCCGGACAGGGAGGTCGGCCCCGGCGCGGGCCGGGCCGTACCGCCACCCGAACGGCCGAACGCGGCCCAGGCGGCCCCGCCAGCAGCGATCACTCCGGCACCGAGCAGCAGCTGCCGCCGGCTCGGCCGGGGGCGCTCCCCGCCGCCCGCGACCACGTCCTCGGAGGCCTCGCCGCCGTCCGTCCCCTCGTCCCACTGCCACGACGCTCCGTGTGCGGACCCCTCGGACGACGGCGACTGCATACGGTTCTCGCTTCCCCACCGGCGGCCCCTCGCCGCCACCCGCCCGGAGGATATCGAACAGCCCCCGAACCGTCCGAAGTCCCCGCACCGCTCGTACGAGGGCTCGTACTAGGCTGTGGCCCACAGCACGAGACCCGCCCAACGGCCCGGGGGAGGTACGCCGTGACAGCCGAGCCGATCGCACCCGAGTGGATGCACCGGCAGATCACCAGTGAGCAGTACGACTCCTGGACCGACGAGCAGTGTGCGGGCATCGAGATCGTCGACGGGATGGTGGTCGTGTCCCCGAGCGCTTCCAGGCGGCACAACCGGCTCGTCCGGATCCTGGCGAACGCCCTGGACGAGGCGGGGGGGCGTCGAGTGGAACGCCGACACCGACTTCGACGTGAGACTGCAGGACGTGCCGCTGAACAACCGTCGGCCGGACGTGGTGGTTTACCGCGCGGACACGATCGACGAGTCGCCGACCAGACCGGAGCACGTCCTGCTGCTGGTCGAGGTCGTCTCACCGGGCTCGGAGACCACCGACCGGGTGGTCAAGCTCGACCAGTACGCCAGGGCGGGCGTCCCCTTCTACTGGCGGGTCGAGCAGGCCGCCGGCCGGGTGCCGGTCGTCCACACCTACGTGCTGGACGCGGCCGCGGCCACGTACCGGGCGGGGGAGCTGTTCACCGGGCCGGTCAAGGCCGTGGCGCCCTACCCGGTGGAGGTGGACCTCTCCGGGCTGTGAGGGGCCGGGCTCAGTGCTTCCTCGGCGGGTGGTCCGCCAGGTCGGCGAGGACGTCGGCGTGGCAGGGGAGCGGGGCGCACCAGCAGCCGAGGCGCCGGCCGCGCAGGGGCGGGACGAGGGCCAGCAGGTCGGGGTGGGAGAGCAGGTGCTCGCGGTACTTGACGACCATCTCCTCGCGGGTGAGGTCGGGGCCCGGGTGGTACGGGCAGTGCAGCGGGGACTCGGCGAGGTGCCAGCCGCCGCGGTGCATGGCGCGGCCGACGTAGACGACGTCCCGGAACCCGGGGTCGTCGCGGTGGCCCTTGAGGTTGACCACGGTGGTGCGGCGGGATTCGCTCGGCATGCCGTCCATGCTGCGGTACACCGGGCGGTGGGGCACACCGGGTCGCGGGGCACACCGGGTGGTGGGGCGGCCCGGGGCCGGGGCGGGCTCGCCTTGACACCGCCCCGGGCCGGGCGTAGCAAAAGAGCATGCGCCATCCGCACGCGACCGGTGGGGCCCCCGGGGCGCGGCCCGGTCCGGCCCGGCCGCGGGAGCCCGGTGCCGGCGCGGAGGCGGGCCGGGCGGCACCGCGGTCCGTCCGGGAGACGGCCCGGCGGGCGGACCACCGGCGGGACGAGCTGTCCGCCGGGGCGGTGCGCCGGGTGCTGGGGACGGCCGGGGCGTACGGCGCACTGGTCCACCTGCGCTCGCGGGACCACCGTTCGCTGGTGCTGCGCACGATCGCGGGGGTGCCGCCGGCGGTGCTGAACCCGTTCCGACGGGTGGCCGCCACGGGGCCGCTGCCGGTCGCGGTCTGCTTCCGGACCGGGCACGTGATCACCCTGACCGGCACCGAGGACACCATGCGGCGCTTCCCGCAGCTCGCGGTCGGCCTGCCGTACGACTTCGCCTCCGCCTGCGTGCCGGTGGCGCACGGCGGGGAGCGGTTCGGGGTGCTGAGCGGTCTGTGGCCCGCCTCGGACGACGGGGTGCCGCCCGCGGGAGTCGGGCGGCTGGCCGAGGCGGCCGCCCGGCTCGGCGAGGAGCTGGCCGGCCTGGCCGAGCCGGGGCAGTCGGTGGAGCCCGGCGGCGAGGTGGCCGTGGTGGAGCTGCCGCCGCCGTCGGCGGTGCCCGCCCGGGTCGGGCTGTTCGACTGGGACGTGGCCACCGGGGCGCTCGCCGCCGACGAGCGGTTCCGGGAGATCTTCGGCTTCGGGCCGGGCGAGTTCGACGGCACGGTGGCCGCGCTGAACCGCCGGGTCGCCCCCGGCGACCTGCCGGAGTTCCGGGCCGCCGCCCGCATCGCGCTGGAGCGCGGCGAGGTGCTCGCCGCCCGGGTCCGGGTGCTCGGGGCGGACGGCCTGCCGTACCCGGTGGAGCTGTGGGCCCGGGTGCCGGTGGGGATCACCGCCGACCGGACCCACCTGGTCGGCGCGGTGCTGGACGTCCGGGCCCTGACCGCGGCCACGGCCGCCGTCGAACGGCTGCACGAGGGCGTGTTCTCGCTCGACCCGGACGGCCGGATCGGCTACGCCAACCGCGCCGCCGAGCCGCTGCTCGGGGCCCGCCGCGAGGACCTGCTCGGCCGCCACCCCTGGGACGCGCTGCCCTGGCTCGCCGACCCCTTCTACGAGAACCGCTACCGCGCCGCCCTGCTCTCCCAGCGGCCCACCACCTTCCTGGCCGCCCGGCCGCCGGACGGCTGGCTCGCCTTCTCGCTCTACCCGGACGCACACGGCGTGACCGGCCGGGTGGTCGCGGCCGAGGCGCCGGAGGGTGCCGCCGAACCGCCCGCCGCCCCGCCGCCCTCCGTCCGCACCCGGGCCGGCGGCACCGTGGGCGGCACCCACCACCTGCTCCAGCTGGCGAGCGCGCTCACCGAGGCGGTCACCGTGCGGGACGTCTGCCGGGCGGTGGCCGAGGAGATCCTGCCGGCCTTCGGCGGCCAGGAGCTCGCCATCTACGCGGTGCGCGAGCAGCACCTCCACTTGCTCCTGGAGACCGGCTACCCGGACGGCTTCCTGGACGCCTTCGAGGGCCTGTCGATCGACACCCGGGTGCCCGGCTCGGAGACGCTCAGGACCGGCACCCCGATCTTCTTCGAGTCGGTGCGCGAACTCGCCGCCACCTATCCCGGCCTGGCCCTGGACGAGATGGGCGCCTGGGCCTTCCTGCCGCTGATCGCCTCCGGCCGGCCGGTCGGCAGCTGCATCATCGGCTTCGAGGGACCGCGCCCGTTCACCGTGGAGGAACGCGGCCTGCTCACCGCGCTCGGCGGCTTCATCGCCCAGGCGCTGGAGCGCGCCCGGTTGTACGACGCCGAGTTCGCGCTGGCCCGCGGCCTGCAGCAGGCGCTGCTGCCGCACCGGCTGCCCGAGGTGCCCGGCATCCGGATCACCGCCCGCTACCTGCCCGGCACCCAGGGCATGGAGATCGGCGGCGACTGGTACGACGCGATCGTCACCGACGGGGACGTCACCCTGGTGATCGGCGACGTCGAGGGGCACAGTGTCGGCGCGGCCGCCGCGATGGGGCAGCTGCGCAGTGCCGTGCGCGCCTTCGCCACCGGCGGCGACCCGCCCGACGCGGTGCTCGCCCGCACCAACCGGCTGCTGCTCGACCTCGACCCCGGGCTGCTCGCCAGCTGCTGCCTGGTCCGGCTGACGCCGGCCGCCGGGCTCGCCCGGATCGCCCGGGCCGGCCACCTGCCGCCGGTGCTGCGCCACCCGGGCGGGCGGGCCGAGGCGCTGTACGTCCCGGGCGGGCCGCTGCTCGGAGTGGTCGACCGGGCCGACTACCCGGTCAGCGAGCTGCGGCTGGGCAGCGGCGCGCTGCTCGCCCTCTACACGGACGGGCTGGTGGAGGACCCGGCGGCGGCGATCGACCAGGGCGTGGACCGGCTGCGGGCCGCGCTGGCCCGGGCCGCGGCGGGGGAGGGGCTGGAGCAGGCGGCCGAGCGGCTGCTGCGCGAGGTCGGCTCGACCCGCCGGGTGGACGACGTGGCGCTGCTGCTCACGGCCTTCGGCTGAGCTCTGCCCGGGCGGGGCGGGCGGCCCCGGAGCGGCTGACCAGGCGACTTTCGTCGGCGGGGGCGGAGACGAAGGAGGACGGCGGGCCGTCCGCCCGGACCGATAGCCTCGATGTGTGGAAGCGATCGCGCGGGCCTGGAAGACGGCGGTACGGACGGCACTGCCGGGGCCCTGGCGGCCCCGGCGGGTGGTGGGCGAGGCGGTGGCCGCCCTGCTGATGGGCGGGTTCACCACGTTGGTGGAGCTGGTGTCCGACGGCGTTGCGCCGGTGCTGTTCGGGATCGCCGTCGCGGTGCTGTGGGTGCTGCGCAAGGGCCTGCCGGCCGGTGTGCTGGTCGTCACCGCGGCCCTGTCCGGCTGCGGGCCCGGGCCGATGGCGATGCTGGTCTGCGCGGGCTGGACGGCCGGTGCGCGGATCCGCCGGGTCTGGTCGATGGTCGCCGCCTTCGTGGTGGGCTGGGTGCTGTTCACCGCGTCGGGCGTGGTGAAGGACGCCATCACGTTCTCGCCGAAGCTGGTCCTGCCGCTGTCGCTGGGCCTCTTCCTGGTGCTCGCCGTGCTTCCGGCGCTCTACGGCCGCTACCGGGCGCAGCGCCGCGCCCTGCTGGACGCGCTGCGCGAACGCAACGAGCAGCTGCTGCGCGAGCGGGTCATGGTGGTGCACCAGGCGCGGCTGCGCGAGCGGCACCGGATCGCCCAGGACATGCACGACAGCCTGGGCCACCAGCTGGCGCTGATCTCGGTGCACTCGGGTGCGCTGGAGGTGGACCGGACGCTGACCGACCGGCAGCGCGAGGCGGTCGGGGTGCTGCGCCAGGCGGCGGTCGCGGCGATGCGGGAACTGCGCGAGGTGGTCGGGGTGCTGCACGACGAGTCGACGGCGGTGCCGCCCGCCACCGGACCGGTCACCGCCGCGGGGACGCCGGCCCGGGGCGGGGTGGACGGCGTCGAGGGGCTGGTGGAGTCCTCCCGGGCGGCCGGGGCGCAGGTCGACCTCGTCCTGGAGGGCGAGCGGCGTCCGCTGTCGGCCGCGGTCGACCACGCGGCGTACCGGATCGTGCAGGAGGCGCTCACCAACGCGCACAAGCACGCTCCCGGCGCGCCGATCGGCGTCGCGCTGCGGTACGAGCCGGACGCGCTGGTGGTGGAGGTGACCAACGCCCGCGCACCGGAGCTCGTGGGGGCACGCGCCGTCGCGGGCGCGGCCGTCAGCGGCGGACAGGGGCTGACCGGCCTGCGGGAGCGCGCCCGGTTGACCGGCGGCATGGTGCACGCCGGGCCCACGCCGGAGCAGGGCTTCCGGCTGGCGGCGGTGCTGCCGTACGAGGGGGCGGAGCAGGACGCGGCGGCGGACGGCGCGGAGGACTGGGTGGTGGACGGTCTGCCGCCCGTCGAGGAGCCGAAGCGCGGGCGGCGCAGCCCGGCGATGGGCTGCGCCGTCGGGGTGGTCGCGATCGTGGTGATCGTGCTCGGGCTGCTGGTCTGGGGCGTGGTCGCCTTCGTGCAGAGCACCAACGACGCGACCCTGCAGAAGCCGATGTACGACCAGATCCGGGTGGGCACCGCGGAGTCCGAGGTGCTGCAGACGCTTCCGCGCGGGAGTGACTTCATCACCGACACGTACAAGGGGACGGGGCCGGAGGTGCCGGAGGGCGCGCACTGCCGCTGGTACGTCCTGAGCGGTGCGCCCGGGGCCGGCTGGAACGAGGACCACGTGGCGCGATTCTGCTTCCGGGACGGGGCGTTGGTGGAGAAACAGGAGTACGTGGCCCGGGGCTGAGTGCGCCCGTGCGCCGGCGGGTGCTCCGGTGGGGCGGGCCGGGCCGGTTTCGGAGCGGGGTGGTCCGGATCGGGGCGGTTCGGAGCGTTCGCTCCGGGATGTGAGGATGGTGCCGCAGCCGAAGCACCGTTCGAGGGGAATGACCAGCGTGATCCGAGTCCTCGTCGCCGACGACGAGCCGCTGATCCGGGCCGGGATCAGGATGATCCTCGGCTCCGCCGACGACATCGAGGTGGTCGCGGAGGCCGCCGACGGCCGGGAGGCGCTGGAGCTCGCGCGGGCGCACCGGGTGGACGTGGTGCTGTTGGACATCCAGATGCCGGTGATGGACGGTCTGACGGCGCTCGGGGAACTGGCGAAGGCCGCCCCCGGCGCGCGGGCACTGATCCTCACCACCTTCGGGGAGCGCGAGAACGTCCTGCGCGCCGTGACCGAGGGCGGAGCCGGGTTCCTGCTCAAGGACACCGCGCCGAACGAGCTGATCCAGGCCGTCCGGGCGGCGGCGGGTGGCAACGCCTTCCTCTCGCCGGCCGCCACCCGGCACATCGTCGACTCGCTGGCCTCCGGCCGCAGCGCCTCGCTGGCCGCCCGCGCGGTGGCGGCGCGGCGCCGGCTGGAGGTGCTCACCCCGCGCGAGCTGGAGGTGTTGGCCCTGCTCGGAGAGGGTCTGTCCAACGCCGACGCGGGGGCGCGGATCCACATGAGCGAGGCGACGGTGAAGACGTACGTGAGCCGGATCCTGGCCAAGCTGGGCTGTGAGAACCGGGTCCAGGCGGCGCTGTTGGCGCGGGATGCGGAGCTCGACGACCGTTGCTGAGCGTGCCTTTGCGGTCGCTGTGCGTGTCGGGTGTGACGGATGCCACTCGGCGGGCGCGCGGAACCGGGAACTCCGGGTTCGAAGGTGACGGTACGTCAGCTGACGATTCCTCAGCGTCGACGGTGTGCCGGCTTTCTTGGGTGGACAGGTGTGAGTGAGGGCACGGAATTTGACCGTTTGATCTTGAAAATTCGGTCAAATCCTTTCAAATCGGGCATGGTTTCTTGATCGATACCGCCGGTAACGGTCAACTGACCTGCGACGTCCAAGAATTGCTTGCTGCGTCCGGGTGATGCCCCCTAGCTTCATTGGCGGCGCAACGAGCGCCACCCGGGTTCACCCCGACGCACTGCCCGCCGACTGACCCGCGGCGCGAGGGCGGTGCCCGCCGACTGACCCGCGGCGCGAGGGCGGTGCCCGCCGACGATGCCGGCTCGAACAGGCCGACGGCGTGCGGAGGTGACCGGGGCGGCACGGCACGTCCGACACGTGTCCGGCCGCCGTCGAGTGAGGTGAGCGAAAAGACTGCCGGCCCATGTCCCGGGCCTGGTTCCGCATGCCCACCCGGGACTTGTCGAGAGGAACTGTATGAATCCCCGTCACGAGACCGCCGCAGCCACCGACAACACCGCCGACACCGCCGGAACCACCGGCACCAAGCGCCGCCGCGTGCGGATGGCGGTCGTCGCGGGCGCCGCCGTCGCGGCCCTGCCGGTGGCCGGCCTCGTCACGGCCACCTCGGCCTCCGCCGCGACCACCTCGACCTGGGACGCCGTCGCCCAGTGCGAGAGCGGCGGGAACTGGAGCACCAGCACCGGCAACGGGTTCCACGGCGGACTGCAGTTCTCCCCGTCGACCTGGGCCGCGTACGGCGGCACCGCGTACGCCCCCCAGGCCAGCAAGGCGAGCAGGGAGCAGCAGATCGCCGTCGCGGAGAAGGTCCTCGCGTCGCAGGGCCCGGGCGCCTGGCCCGTCTGCTCGCGGAAGGCCGGCCTGGGCAAGGGCGGCGCCCCGGCCGCCGTCGACACCTCGGGCAGCACGGCGGACAAGCCCGCCAAGCCCGCCAAGCCCGCCCCGAAGGCGGCGAAGCCCGCGGCCAAGCCCGCTGCCGCGCCCGCCGCCAAGCCCGCCGCCGCGCAGCAGGCGCCCCAGGGGCGGCCCTCCGCCAAGCCCGCGCAGTCCGCGCCGGCCGCGCCGAAGAACACCGCCCCGGGTGACTACACCGTCCGGAGCGGCGACACCCTGAGCGACATCGCGGCCAAGTTCGGCACCGACACGGACAGCCTGTACCGGAAGAACCTGCGCACCATCGGCGACGACCCGGACCTGATCTACCCGGGCCAGACGCTGACCGTCTGACGGGACGGCGCCCGGCAGGGCCCTGCCGGGCGAGGGGGGGGGCGCCCCCCCCCCCCGGGGGCCGGCCGCCCCCGGCGGGTGTCCACCCCCAAAGAAACCCACAAAAAAAGAAAAAACCGTCTTTTGTGTGGCTGTTTGTTTTAT
>NZ_JBSFWR010000096.1:0-32784 GCF_053594915.1 Kitasatospora sp. NPDC002543
AGCTGCGCGCCGCCCGCCGCGCCCTCGCCCGGCTCCGGCGCCGGGACCGGGAGGTCTTCACCCTCGTGGTGTGGGCCGGACTGGACTACGCGAGCGCCGCCGAGGCGCTCGGCACGCCGGTCGGCACCGTCCGCTCGCGGCTCTCCCGGGCCCGGGCCCGGCTGCGCGAACTCACCGAGGCCGAGGCCAGGGCCACGGTCGGCGCCACGGCCAGGGCCGCCGCCGGGGCCGCCGCCGGGGCCGCCGCCAAGGCCAGGGCCGGGGGCCGGATCCCCGCGCGCCGGCCGGGCCGCATTCCCGCGCTGAGACCGTCGACCCAGGAGAGCCACGGATGAACACCACCCCACGGCACGGTACGCAGCTCCCGCCGCCCGGCCGGCCCGGGGAGCCCGCGGGGCCCGGGGAGTCCGATCGCCGCGAACTCGCCGCCCTGCTGCCCCCGCCGGCGGTGCCCGGACTGGACGCGGACCGTCACCTGCGGCTGAGGGCGGAGGTGCTGCGCCGGGCCGCCGCGACCGCGGAGGAGCCGCGCGGCGCGACCCGGCCCCCGGCCCGGCACCGGCGCCCGCTGCGGATCGTGGTGCCGGTGCTCGCCTGTGCCCTGGCGATCGCCGCCGCCGTGACGGTGGACGGCACGGGCGGCGCGGCCGGGCGGGGCGGCGTGGTGGCCGGAGGCGGGGCCGGCGGAGCCTCCGAAGCCGTGCGGCTCCTCGACCGGATCGCCCTCGCCGCCGCCGCGGTGGAGCAACCGGCCGTCCGCGCCGACCAGTTCGTCTATGTCGAGAGCAGGGTCTCCTTCGCGGCGCAGAGCGCCGCCGGGGGCCCCGCGACGCCGGCCCCGGTGCACACCCGGCAGGTCTGGCGGTCCGCCGACGGCACCCGCCCCGGCCTGCTGCGCGAGGAGGGCGGGCCGGACACCCGGATCGACGAGAGCGGGCCGGTCCTCCACCTCGACGGACCGGCGGCGACGGCCCGGCCCGGAGCGTCGGAAAGGGGCGGTGCGCCGGGTGGGGGCGGCCCGTCGATCGGTGACCCCACCCACGCGTTCGTCGCCGCGCTGCCCACCGATCCGGACGCCCTGCTGGCGCTGATCCGGGAACAGACCCGGGGCCAGGGGCAGGATCCGGACCAGCGGGCGTTCACGGCGATCGGCGACCTGCTGGCCGAGACGTGGGCGCCGCCGCCGGTCGGTGCCGCGCTCTACCGGGCCGCGGAGCGGATCCCGGGCGTCACGGTGGTCCCTTCGGCCGTCGACGCCGCCGGGCGCGAGGGCGTCGCCGTGGCCCGTACGGCGTACGGGCGGCAGACCCAGTGGCTCTTCGACCGGGGCACGTACGCGTTCCTGGGCGAGCGCACGGTCCTCGGCGAGGACGGCGACGCGGGGCCGGCCGGGACGGTGGTCGGCACCTCCGCCGTGATCACCTCGGCCGCCGTCGACCGGGCCGGTGACCTCCCGCCGGCCCCGCCCCGGACGTGATCCGGACGTGATCCGGACGTGATCCGGTTCCCGGGGTGACGGCGCGGGGCCGGCCGGGTGCCGGTGCCCTCCACCGCGCGCGGGCCGCGGCCGGTCCCGGGGCGCTCGTCGTGACGTTCCGACCGCCGCCGGGGAGGCGGTCGGAACGTCACGACGATCCTGCGTGACGCCTCGTGGAGCCCCGTCGGTGGTCGCGGCACCGCCGCCCGCGGCCCCGCCCTGTCCGAATACCCCCCACCCCTATCGTTCCGTTGACTGAACCTTACCCCCCTAGGGTATGTTCTCGGTCGTCCCCACCGGCCCGTCGACCGGCATACCTCCCGTATGCCCGGCGGAAGTTGACGGCCGGCGACGCCCGCCGCGGGCTCCCGCCCCGGCCGGTACCCCTGACGGATAGGGAGCAAGAGATGTCAACCGACAGCACCGGGCCGAACCCCCGGAGGTGGCGCGCGCTGGCGCTGATCGCCGCCGCGCAGTTCGTGGTGATCATGGACACCTCGATCATCGGGGTGGCCCTGCCCGAGATGAAGGACGCCCTCGGCTTCGGCCGGGAGGACCTGTCCTGGGTGTTCAACGCGTACGTGGTCGCCTTCGGCGGCCTGCTCCTGCTCGGCGGACGGCTCTCCGACCTGCTCGGCGCCCGCCGCCTGTTCAGCGCCGGCTGGGCGGTCCTCGGCGCGGGCTCACTGCTCGCCGGCCTCGCCCGGGACGTCCCGACCGAGCTGGCCGGGCGCGGCGTCCAGGGCCTCGGCGCCGCACTGATCGCCCCCTCGGCGCTCACCCTGCTGATGACGCTCTTCGGCGGCAACCCGAAGGAACTGACCAAGGCCTTCGCCCTGTACGGCGCGGCGGCCCCGGCCGGCGGCACCGCGGGGGTCTTCCTCGGCGGCCTGATCACCCAGTACATCAGCTGGCCCTGGGTGTTCTACGTCAACATCCCGGTGGCCGTGGTCGCCCTGCTCGCCACCCCCGTGCTGATGCCCGCCGCGCCCCGGCGCGGCGGCGGCGTCGACATCGTCGGCGCGCTCACCGTCACCGGCGGCCTGGCCGCCGCGGTGTACGCCGTGGTCCGCGCCCCGGAGCAGGGCTGGGCCTCGGCGCCGACCCTGCTGACGCTGGCCGGCGCGGCCCTGCTGCTGGTCGCCTTCGTGGTCGTCCAGGGCCGGCGCCGCGAGCCGCTGATGCGGCTGGGCATCTTCCGGGTGCCGAACCTCGGCGCGGCCAACCTCGCCCAGTTCCTGCTCGCCGCGGCCTGGGTGCCGATGTGGTTCTTCCTGAACCTCTACCTCCAGCAGGTGCTCCACCTCGGCGCCTTCGCCAGTGGCGCGGCCCTGCTGCCGATGACCGTCGCCATCATGGCCATCATGATCACCCTGGAGCCCCGGCTGATCGCCCGGTTCGGCCCCAAGCCGCTGGTCGTCACCGGCATGCTTGCGCTCGGTGCCGGGCTGATCGGGCTCGCGTTCGCCCGCCCCGACGGCGGCTTCTGGACCGACGTGCTGCCCGCCTCGCTGCTCGCCGCGACCGGCATGGCGCTCGCCTTCATCCCCTCCCTCGGCACCGCGATCTCCAGCGCGCCCCCGGAGGACGGCGGCCTCGCCTCCGGAATCGTCAACACCGGCTACCAGGTGGGCTCGGCGCTCGGCCTGGCCGCGATGACCGCCCTGGCCGGCGCCCGCACCCCGGACGCCACCGTCGAGGGCCTCACCTCGGGCTTCTCCGCCGCCTTCCTCGGCTCCGCGGCGATCGCCGTGGTCGGCGGACTGCTCGCGGCGGCCACCCTGCGCACCCCGCGGCCCGGGGTCGAGGAGTCCGCGGCCGCGTGAGGCCGTCCACCGTCCCGCCCCACCGCCGGGGACCGCGTCGACCGACACGGTCCCCGGCGGTGGCGACCCCGCGTCGAAGGAGCACCCGATGACCCGCCACGAAGCCACCGCCGTCCTGCTGCGCGCCGTACGCCACCCCGCCACCCGCTGCCTGGTCGCCTGCCTGGCCCGCGCCGTCGAAGCCGCCGCCGAACCGTCCCGAGGTGCGGCCGGGCGCGGCTGCCCGGGGCGCTGACCACCCCGCGGTGCGGGCCGCGCGAGAAGTCGGCCGGGCCGACTTCTCGCGCGGTGTTTCGTCGGCGCCGCGAGAGGGCTCGGCCGCTGTGGGGCACCACCGAGATCGGCGGACTCGCCGCCTTCCTGCTCTCCGACGACGCCGCCTACGTCAACGGCGAGTCGATCCGCATCGACGGCGGCGCCGCCCGCGCCCTCTGGCCAGGGGCTTCCGCGGCAGTGGCGACCAGCGCCACTGCGGCCCGGCTGTTCCGCTGGGCGACTTCGGTCCGGTGTGTCGCCCCTGATGCTCACCGCGGGTCGAGTGCGTCGGCGCGCCGTTTCAGGTCCTCGGCGATGTCGTCCCAGTCCGGGCCGTGCGGGGAGAGGCTGTCGGCCGCCTCGCGCATGAGGGCCGGGTCGTCGAGGCGCTGGAGGACGAGCAGCCGGTAGGCGAGGTTACGGGCCCGGACCGGTAGGCGGCCGTCCGTGAGCTGCGGGCAGAGTGTGCGGAGCATGGTGAGGATCTCCTCCGCGCCGGCGAAGGTCAGCCGCTCGATGAAGATGAACTCCTGGTGCTCCCAGTCGAGTTCGCAGGCGGGAGTGGAGCCGTGCTCGTCGCCGTGGAGGCAGCGGGCGAGGTCGGTCAGTGTGCGGTGCATGCCGCGAGCCCATGGCGCGGAGCAACGGGAAAGTGCCGGGCGATCCGTGGCGGATCGCCCGGCACTCCTGTGCGCGGCGGGGGCGGTCAGTGCTGGGGGGTGGCCACGGTGAGGGTGAACGCGGCGGTGTGGACGGTGTCCTGGTGCCGGAAGTCCAGGAAGAGCCGGTAGCTGCCGGCGCTCGGGGCGGTGGTGGTGAAGCCGATCCCGGGGCCCGGGGCGGTGGTGTCCGGGTGGACGTGGAGGTAGGCGAGGTCGCCGGCGCGCAGGGCGACCAGGTGGCCGTACGCGCCGAGGTAGGGCTGGAGGTCGGTGACCGGCGTGCCGTCCTTGCTGACGTTCAGGGTGAGCGGGCCGCTGTGCCCGGGGGTGAGGTCGCCGTCCAGGGTGACGGTGTAGCCGTCGACGGTGACGGTCCGGCCGGTCTCGGGCAGCGGGGCGGGCCGCAGGTCGCCCGCGGCGTGGAGGTCGGCGCCGAGGGTGAGGCCCTCGTTCCGGCCGGCCGGGGTGAAGTCCGCGAAGACCCGGTACTCCCCGGCGGCGGGGATGTCGGTGGGGGCGCTCCAGGTGCCGTCGGCGGCGAGGGTCGGGTGCAGGTGCTGGAAGGTCGACAGGTCGCGCGGGGCGACGATCAGGTGCAGTTCCTTCTCGTGCTGCCGCTGGTAGGCCGTGACGGGCTTGCCGTCCGTGCCGAGGATGCGGAAGCGCAGGTCGATGGGGGAGCCGGCGGTGACGAAGGGGGTGTCGACGCTGAGCGTGTAGCCGTCTTCGGAGACCTGCAGCCCGCCGGGCGGGTGTTCGCCGGAGGCGTGCCCGCCGCCGCCGGCCCCCTCCGTCTCCGCCGCGTGCCCCGTATGCCCCGGGTGCCCGGCCATGGCGGGCTTGGGGGAGGGGCCGCCGCTGCCGGTGGCGTGGCCGACGCCGAGGGCGAGGCCGAAGGAGGCGGCGAGGCCGGCCGTGAAGGCGGTGATGCGCAGGGTGGTGTTCATGGCGGGGTTCCCCTCGGGGGTCGTAAGGAGGTGCGGGGCGGGGCGGGGTGGGGGCGGGCTCAGGCCCGCATGAGTCGGGCGATGGCCTGGGTGGCCTCGGCGATCTTGGCGTCGGCTTCGGTGCCGCCGTCCGCGATGGCGTCGTGGACGCAGTGGGCGAGGTGGGAGTCGAGCAGGTGCAGCGCGACGGACTGGAGGGCCTTGGTGGCGGCCGAGACCTGGGTGAGCGTGTCGATGCAGTAGGTGTCGGTGTCGACCATGCGCTGGAGGCCGCGGATCTGTCCCTCGACGCGGCGCAGTCGGCGCAGGAGCTGGTCCTTGTCGGCGTGGTAGCCGGCCATGTGGCCCTCCTCGGGGGTTCCGTGCGGGCGGCCCGGCCGTGCGGGCGGCCCGGCCGTGCGGGCGCGCCTTGGCTGCTCGATGCCTCGACGCCCCTGGGGTCTCGGGCGTCGCGGTGTCTCGACGCCCTTGAGTGAATACCCCGTGGGGGTATCAAGTCAAGGGGCTCCCGCTCGGGAAAATACCTGCCGGGGGTATCGACCGACTCTTGCCATCAATACCCCTCGGGGGTATAAATGAACCCGGCACCGCCCGATACCCCTCCGCGGTATGAAGGCCCGGCCGTGGAACGTACCGCAGGACGACGTCACGAGGAGCGACGATGACTACGCAGGCACCCGCCTCAGCGGAGGTGGAACTCTCGATCGGCGGCATGACGTGTGCCTCCTGCGCCGCCCGGATCGAGAAGAAGCTCAACCGGATGGACGGGGTCACGGCCAGCGTCAACTACGCCACCGAGAAGGCGAAGGTCTCCTTCGAGGACGGAGTCGAGGTCGCCGACCTGATCGCCACCGTCGAGGCCACCGGCTACACCGCCGCGCTGCCCAAGCCCCCGGTCGCCGAGGGCTCGGGCGCCGAGACCGCCGGGCCGGTCGACGAACTGGCCCCGCTGCGCCGGCGGCTGTTCACCGCGGTGGCGCTCGCGGTGCCGGTGATCGCGATGGCCATGGTGCCGGCCCTCCAGTTCGACAACTGGCAGTGGCTGTCGCTGACCCTCGCCGCGCCGGTCGTCACCTACGCCGCCTGGCCGTTCCACCGGGCCGCGTTCACCAACGCCCGGCACGGCGCCGCGACCATGGACACCCTGGTCTCGCTCGGCACCCTCGCCGCGTTCCTCTGGTCGCTGTGGGCGCTGTTCTTCGGCGACGCCGGGATGCCCGGCATGCGGCACGGCTTCGAGTTCACCATCGCCCGCAGCGACGGCTCGTCCAACATCTACCTGGAGGCGGCGGCCGGCGTCACCGCCTTCATCCTGGCCGGCCGCTACTTCGAGGCGCGCTCCAAGCGCACCGCGGGCGCCGCGCTCAAGGCGCTGCTGGAACTGGGCGCCAAGGACGTGACGGTGCTGCGCGGCGGAGCCGAGGTGCGCGTCCCGATCGCCGACCTCGCGGTGGGCGACCGCTTCGTGGTCCGGCCGGGCGAGAAGATCGCCACCGACGGCACGGTGGTCGAGGGGGCCTCGGCGGTGGACGCCTCGATGCTGACCGGCGAGTCCGTGCCGGTCGAGGTCGGGGTCGGCGACGGTGTCACCGGTGCCACCGTCAACGCGGGCGGCCGGCTGGTGGTCGAGGCGACCAGGGTCGGCGCGGACACCCAGCTGTCCCGGATGGCCAAGCTGGTCGAGGACGCGCAGAACGGCAAGGCTGCCGCCCAGCGCCTCGCGGACCGGATCTCCGCGGTCTTCGTACCGATCGTGATCACCCTCGCGGTGGCCACCCTCGGCTACTGGCTGGGCACCGGCGAGGGCTGGACCGCCGCCTTCACGGCCGCCGTGGCCGTGCTGATCATCGCCTGCCCGTGCGCCCTCGGCCTGGCCACCCCGACCGCCCTGCTGGTCGGTACCGGCCGCGGCGCCCAGCTGGGCGTCCTGATCAAGGGCCCGGAGGTCCTGGAGTCCACCCGCAAGGTCGACACCATCGTCCTGGACAAGACCGGCACCGTCACCACCGGCCAGATGACCCTGCTCGCGGTGCACACCGCCGAGGGCGTGGACCAGGCCGAGGCGCTGCGCCTGGCCGGCGCCCTGGAGCACGCCTCCGAACACCCGATCGCCCGGGCGATCGCCAACGCCGCGGCCAAGGCCGGCGAACTGCCCGCCGTCGAGGGCTTCGAGAACGTCCCGGGCCTGGGCGTCCAGGGCGTGGTGGACGGCCACGCCGTGGTGGCCGGCCGGGAGGCCCTGCTGAACGAGTGGTCGCAGCACCTGCCCGAGGCGCTGGCCGAGGCCAAGCGCACCGCCGAGGCGGCCGGCCGCACCGCGATCGCGGTCGGCTGGGACGGCGAGGCGCGGGCCGTGCTGGAGGTCGCCGACGCGGTCAAGCCGACCAGCGCCGAGGCCATCGCCGAGCTGCGCGCCCTGGGCCTGACCCCGGTCCTGCTCACCGGCGACAACCGGGCGGTCGCCGAGGCGGTCGCCGCCGAGGTCGGCATCGCGCCGGAACACGTGATCGCCGAGGTCATGCCGCAGGACAAGGTCGACACCGTCAAGCGGCTGCAGACCGAGGGCAAGGTCGTGGCGATGGTCGGCGACGGCGTCAACGACGCGGCCGCCCTCGCCCAGGCCGACCTGGGCCTGGCGATGGGCACCGGCACCGACGCCGCCATCGAGGCCGGCGACCTCACCCTGGTCCGCGGCGACCTGCTGGCCGCGGCGGACGCCATCCGGCTCTCCCGCCGCACCCTGAGCACCATCAAGAGCAACCTGTTCTGGGCCTTCGGCTACAACGTCGCCGCCCTGCCGCTGGCCGCGGCCGGCCTGCTCAACCCGATGATCGCGGGGGCCGCGATGGCCTTCTCCTCGGTCTTCGTGGTCGGCAACAGCCTCCGGCTGCGCCGCTTCCGCTGAACGGCCCCTCCGCCGGACCCGTCCGCTCCCCGGACCCGGCCCCTCCGCCGGACCGAGGCCCCGGAACCGACACCGGTTCCGGGGCCTCGGCGCGTCCGGGGCCGCGAACGCGGACGGCCTCGGACGAGCGCCGCCGGGCCCGCCGCACCCGCCACCAGGCCCGGAGCACCCGCCGCCGGGCCCGCCGCACCCGCCACCGGGCCCGGAGCACCCGCCGCCGGAGACCCTGGCCGACCGGCGCGGATCGGCCGGGGGTTAGAGTCCGACCCATGGACGAAGACACCGCGCTCTGGCACCGGATCGCCGACCTCCTGCCGGAGGACGCCGCCCGGGGCGTCAAGGACTGCTGGGCGATCGGGGAGCAGGAGAGCGGGCTCGGCCTGCTGATCGAGGGCCTGCTGGCCCGCCAGGTCCCGCTCGGCGGCGCGGACCGCGCGCAGATCTCCGTGCTGGCCGAGGAGTGGGGCGAGCGCGAGCGGCTCGCCCCCGGACTCCTGCGCTGCCCGGGCGACGGCGTGCCCGCCCCGGTGCGGCTGCTGGAGGGCGAGCGCGACGAGGCCGAGGTGCTGACGGGCTGGAGCGAGCCGGAGCTGGCCGGCCTGGTGCTGGTGCCGTGGATCGGCTGCACCCGCTGCGGCCGGACGCTGTTGCGCGCCCACAGCTGGGAGTCCTGGGACGACTTCTCGTACCTCGCCGAGTGCTACGTGATCAGCACACCGGAGGGCGACCGGGCGGAGCGGATCCACCCGCGGGGCGCCGCCGGAGCGGCCTTCGCCGAACTCCTCCACGGCTGCCCGGTCGACACGCCCTGACCCGGCACGGACCCGCAAGACACGCCCTAACTATAAAACTGCCGGACATTGGTGACACATGGATCTCCGACTACGACGGAGTTCTGTCATGCCCCCTTCGCGGAAACAGCAGCAGGACCGCCAGGCCCAGCGACGCCTGGCGGTCCTGCGACACGCCGAGGAGGTCAGCGGGAACGTCTCGCAGACCTGCCGGTACTACGGGATCAGCCGCAACTGCTTCTACAGGTGGCAGCGGCGCTACCAGAAGGAGGGCATTGAGGGCCTTCACGACCGCTCCAGCGCACCGCACCACAGCCCGACCGCCACCGACGCCGACATCGTGAACAAGATCGTCTACCTGCGACAGAACTACCACTTCGGCCCGATGAAGATCCAGATGTACCTCAAGCGGTACCACGACATCGACATCGCCTGCTCCGCCGTCTACCGCATCCTCAAACGGCTGGATCTAAACAGGCTGCCGTCGTCCCAGCGCTACCGGCGGCACGACAAGCGCCACACCCGCTACGAGAAGCAGCTGCCCGGCAACCGCGTCCAGATCGACGTCAAGTTCATCGAACCGATCGGCGTCCCGACACCAACCGCGCCCCAGGATCCGATCCCGGTCACCGGCAAGGCCCCCAAGACCCGACGCCGGGCCAAGTACTACCAGTTCACCGCCATCGACGACTGCACCCGCCTGCGCGTCCTCCGGGTCTACCCGCGGTGCGACCAGAAGACCGCCGTCCAGTTCCTGGACTACGTCCTGGAACGGCTGCCGTTCCGCGTCGAAGTCATCCAGACGGACAACGGCGCGGAGTTCCAGTCCGCCTTCCACTGGCACGTGCTCGACAAGGGCATCGCCCACACATACATCAAGCCGGCATCACCGCACCTCAACGGCAAGGTCGAACGCTCACACCGCATCGACGCCGAGGAGTTCTACCGCATGCTCGCCGGTGTCGTCACCGACGACACCGGCGTCCTCAACGACAAACTCCGAGAATGGGAGGACTACTACAACTTCCACCGCCCACACGGCGCCCTCGGCGGTCAGACCCCCTACGAACGCCTCAAGCAGAAGACCGAGACCCAGGTGTAACCGAGCTCCGACAGATGCACACCTAACCCTCCTCCGGCAGCTCCACCGCCTGCCAGCGGTACGCCGCGTCCTCCTGCCACACCTGCAACTCGCCCTCCACCACCGCCGCCAGACACAGCCGCCAGTCGTCGCCCATGGCGAGCGCGACCCGGGTGGCCGGGCGCAGCGTGGGCCGCCACCAGCGCGGCCGGCGGGAGGTGCCGCCGGCGGGCAGCCGCAGCCGTACGCCGCCCGCGCCGGCCAGTGCGACGGTCGGGCCGCCGCGGTGGCCGACCATGGCGAGGCCGAGCGAGGGCTCGCCGTCGCCGATCTCGGTTCCCGGGCCGGCCGTGCCGAGGGTGTGCAGCTGGACGGAGCCGTCCGGCCGCAGCGTGGCGGCCTGCGGTCCGGCGGAGGTGCGGGCCAGTGCCCCGGCGCGCAGCGGGCCGGGCGGGCCGACCGGGACGGGCGGCTGGGTGGTGCCGGGGCGCCAGCTCAGCACCCGCTCGCGGTGTCCGACCAGCAGCAGCCAGGCGCCGGGCCGTTCCTCCTGGGCGGCGAGCACCCGGTCGGCGGGGCAGCCGGGGTGCTCCTGGCCGGTGAGGGTGCGGCCGGGGGACCAGCGGTACGAGCGCAGCGCGCCGCCGGCGGCCGTCCAGACCGTCATCTCCCCGCCCGAGCCGGCCGATCCGCCCGAGCCGCCCGAGCCGCCCGAGCCGGCCGATCCGCCCGGGCCACCCGAACCGACCCCGCCCGCCAGCCCGTTGACCCCGCGCGCCGCCTCCCACCAGCCCGCCGAAGTACCGATCCACAGGGTCCCGGCGCGGTCCTCGGCGCAGACCACCAGCTCGCCCGCGCGCCCGGCCCAGCCGACCACCAACTCCCTTACGGAGGAAGGGCCCTGCCCGTCCGGGAGCCGTCGGCCGGGGCTGCCCGGGCCGGCCAGCGCGGTGCCGTCGGTGCCGCCGGTGACCACCAGCGGCCGTCCGTCCGGGTCGGGCAGCACGGCCAGGCCCGCGGTGCGGGTCACCGGCCGCTGGGCGCGCAGCAGTTCACGGCCCCGGGCGGCCCACGGGCCGAGCGGCGAGGGGCGGCGCCCGG
Organism: Kitasatospora sp. NPDC002543; assembly: GCF_053594915.1. NCBI lineage: Bacteria > Bacillati > Actinomycetota > Actinomycetes > Kitasatosporales > Streptomycetaceae > Kitasatospora > Kitasatospora sp. NPDC002543. The sequence goes on from NZ_JBSFWR010000096.1 coordinate 11,046, forward strand.
GTTCGCGGGCCAGCGGCTCGCAGGCCCAGCGCGCCAGCTCCTCGCCGTAGCCCGCCGCCAGCAGTTCGGCTCGGGCCTGTTCGGCGGCGAGCCGGTGGTCCAGCCGGCCGTGGTCGGGCAACAGCAGGGTGCGGGCGAGGGTGCCGACCGCGAACAGGTCCTTGGCGGTGGTCGGGAAGCCGCCCACCTGCTCGGCCTCCGGCGGGACGTGCCCGGGGGTGAACACCGCGACGGTCAGGGCGTGGTCGAGCGGGGCGAGGAAGGTCAGGTCGATCAGTTTGACCTGCCCCTGGCCGTCGACCAGGACGTTGGCGGGGGAGATGTCGCGGTGCACCCAGCGCTTGCGGTGCAGCTCGTCGACGATCCGGCAGAGCCGGGCCAGGATCTCGGCCACCGCCGCCGGGCCGCCGTGCCGGCCGCGCGCCCAGGTGTGCAGCGGCACGCCTTCGACCCAGGGCGAGATCTGGTAGCCGAGCAGCGCGCCGCCGGGCGGGGTGCCGGGCCGGTGCGGGGAGGGGCCGAGCAGGAAGCTGGGCACGACCAGGTCGGTGACGCCCAGCCGGTGGGCGTTGTGCGAGACGTCGTCCCAGCGGCCGAGCCAGCGCCGCACCTCGGTCGGGTCGCGCTCCAGCATGATCTTCGCGGCGACCAGTTCCTTGCGTCCGTTGTGCCCGGTGCGGACCGCGCGCCACACCTCGGCCTCGCCGCCCCGGTGGTGGAACTCCAGGAGTTCGTACTGCTCCGGGTCGAACTCCGGCCCGAACCGGAGCCCCGGCACCCAACGCGACTCCGACACCCGACCCCCGACGCTGTTGACCACTGTGGACGCGCCGTTGGCGCGCTGCTGTTGAGCTGCTGCCGTGCTGCCGCTCCCCTGGTGAGGTGATGCCCAGGATAGTGCTCTTTTCTGTTCGCCTGTCCGATCGAGGGCCTATTCTGATGGCGCCCGAGCAACATCACGACACGACGTCAACTCGCGCCTGTCCCACGATAGTTGATCATGTGGATGGGCAGTACTCGAACCAGGGGGACGGTGCATGGCGCTGTTAGCGGTGCTGCTGGTCGTGGTGGCACTGGCCGGTGCGGCCGCCGTCGTCCTGGCCCGCCGCCGCCGGGCCCTGGACGCCGCCACGGTGGCGAGGGAACTGGCCGCGGCCGCCGAGCGGCTCGCCGCCGGCAAGGCCGCCCAGGCCCGCCGCCGCTACGCCCGGCTGGCCCACCGACTCGCCGACGCCCCGCAGGAGTTGGCGCCGCAGCGCGGTCTCGCCCTGCTCGGCCAGGCCGAGGCCACCATCCCCACCGGAGACCGGCAGGCCACCTTCGACCTGCACCGCGAGGCCTACCCGCTGCTCGCCGACCCGGCCCGGCAACTGCCCCGGTGGAGCCTGCGCGGCCTCGCCGAGGAACGGATGCGGGCCCCGGAGGGCGACCTCGGCCCTGTGCTCTCCTTCCTCCGGGCCACCGCCGCCGGCGCCGAGGCCGGCGAGGAGGCCGAGGCCGCCGACCGCGCCCTGGACTGGCTGCAGCGCCGCTGCCGCGAGGGCGCCGTCGAGCAGCGCGAGGAGGCCACCGCCCGCGCCCTCGCCGCCCTCCCGGCCCGGGACTGGCCGGTGCTCGCCCGCGCCGCCCTGCTGACCGCCACGGGCCGGTCCGCCGAGGCCGAGAGCCTGGTCTCCGAGGCGGCCCCCCGCGGCAGCGGCGAACTCTGGTTCCGCCGGGGCGTCCAGCTGTACACCCGGCGCCGTGACGAACCCGCCGTCGCCGCCTTCGAGGAGGCGCTGGCGCACGGCCCCGGCGAACCCTCCCCGTGGGCCCGCGGCCAGGCGCTGCGCACCGACGCCCTGCTCTTCCGCGGCCTCGCCGAGCAGCGGGCCGGCGACACCGAGGGCGCCTGGCGGTCCCTCGCGGCCGCCGCCGGCGAGAGCCCGGGCGACCCCCGCCCCCGCTACGCGCTCGGCCGGCTCGCCCTGCTGCTCGGCGCCGACGAGCAGGCCACGGAGCAGTTCACCGCCGCCCTGACCGTCCGGCCCGACTTCGCCCCGGCCCGGTTCGGCCTCGCCCTGGTGCACGAGCGGGCCGACCGCCCCGCCGAGGCCGCCGCCGACTACCGGGCCGGCCTCGGCGGAGCCCCCGACTGGCGCCCCGCCCGGATCCGGCTCGGCGCCGCCCTGCTCGCCGCCGGGCACACCGGGGAGGCCGAGCCGGTCCTGCGCGCCGAGGCCGAGGCCGAACCGGGCAGCCGCTGGACGGCCGTCGCCGCCTACCACCACGGCCTCGCCCTCGCCCGCACCGACGACCCGGCCGGCGCCCTCGCCCGCTGGGAGGCTCTGGACGACGAGGAGTTGGGCCCCCGCCGGGCCTTGGCCCGCGACCGGCTCGCCCGCACCCGGCTGGCCGCCGACCCGGCGGCCGCCCGCGAGCTCTGGCAGCGGGCCGCCGCCGAGCACCCCGCCGCCCCCGGCTACCGCGCCGCGCTGCGCGAGGCCGCCCTGCGCGAGGCGGCCCACCTGCTGGTCACCGGCCGCGACCACGCCGAACCGCGCGGCCGGGCCGCCACCGCGCTCGACCTCGCCGACACCCTGCCCGGCGCCGTCACCCACCGCCAGGCCCGGCTGCGCGCCGCCCTCGCCCTGGCCGAGGGCGCCCCGGAGCCGGTCACCGCCCTGCTCGACGCCGCCAGCGGACTGCGCGACCGCTACCACCTGGCCGCCGTCGCCCTGCTGGCCGGCCGCCCGGCCCGGACGATCGCCCTGCTCGGCCCGCCCGACCCGGCCGGCGACCCGGCGACCGCCCGGCTGCGTGCCCTGCTCGCCGAACGGGCCGGCAACTGGGCCGCCGCACTGGACTGGTACCGGCACTTCCTGGCCACGGGCCCGGCGGCGGGCGGGGCACCGACCGGCGACTGCGCGCTCTGCGAGCGCCCCGCCACCGGCACCTGCGGCGGCTGCGGCCGCGAGGCCTGCCCCGACCACCAGCACACCCCCGAGGCCGCCGCCTCGCCCCGCTGCGTGCGCTGCGCCGCCCCCGCGCTGCGCGCCGTCCTCGACTGCGCCCGCCGGGCCGGCACCCCCGAGCAGGCCGAGCCCGTGCTCGCCCGCTGGGCCGAGGCGTTCGGCACCGCCGCCGCGCCCGTCCGGATCGACCTCGCCCTGCTGCGGGCCGAACTCGGCCGGCTGGACGAGGCCCTGGACGGCCTGCCCGAGGACGCCGGGGCGGCCCGCGCCGCCGTCCTGGTCCGCCGGGCCGGCGCCGCCCTCGCCGACGGCCGGCCCGGCCCGGCCGCCGTGGACCTGCGCCAGGCCCTGCGGCTCGCACCCGAGCACGAGCGGGCGGCGGACGCACTCGTCCTGCTCGCCGAGCACGAGGCGCACCAGGCCGTCCTCGACGGCCGCCACCGGGAGGCCTGGGAGGCCTACCGCGAGGTGCTGCGCAGGGACCCGGCCCACCCCCGGCTGCTCCACGCGCTCGGCCTGGCCGGCTACCGGCTGGCCGCCGGCCGCGGCGCGACCGATGCCCCCGCCGCGACCGGTGCCCCCGGCGCGACCGGTGCCCCCGCCGCCGACGAGGAGGTCTGGGCCTGGACGCTCGGCTGCCTGGTCGCGGCCCTGCACCAACCCGAGCTGTGGGCCGAGTCCGCCCGGACCACCGGCCGCACCGCCGAACCCCAGCGGGCCGCCGCAGCCCGCACCGCCCTGCTCGACCGCCTCCGCGACGACCTGCGCGCCCTGGACCGGGCCGCCGGGCGCAGCGGCGACGAGGTCACCGCCTGGACGCTGCGCCTCGGCATGGAGGCGCACTGCGCGGACGCGTTCGCCCAGGAGGACGTCCGGATCACGCTGCCCGGCCGCCCGGCCCGCCGTCTCGCGCTCGGTCCAGCCCTCGACCGGCTGTTCCGGGAGGAGCCCGAACTCGCGGGCTGGGAGGAGGCGTTCGAGCAGGCCGTCCGGCCCTGGCGGCAGCGGCCCGCGGGCCCCGACGCGCCCGCGCCGACCCGGGCCCTCGGCCTGTTCGGCGACTTCGGTCCGCAGCGCTACCTCCAGCTCCAGGGACGGCAGGCCGCCGCCGTCGCCGCCCTGGACGCGGTGCCGGAGCAGCGGCGCGGCGAGGACTGGCAGGCGCTGCTCGGGGAGTCCCTGGTCAGCCAGGCCCGCGAGCACCACCGCAACCAGGACTGGCGGGAGGCGCTGGACAGCCTCACCCGCGCCCGGGCCGTCCCCGGCGCCAGGCTGCCCGCCGACGCCGCCGCGATCGCCGCCGAGTCCGGCCTCCGGGCCGCCCGCGCACTGCTCAAGAACAGCCTGGACGACCAGGAAGGGGCTGCCGAACTCCTGGAGCGGGCCCTGGCGTTGGCCCCCGACGACCCGGAGGTGCGGGGCGACCTCGGCGCCACCTACGCCCAGTGGGCGCGCAAGATCAACAACGAGGACCAGGACTACCCCCGCGCGCTCGCCCTGCTGGAGAAGAGCCTGGAGCTCGCCCCCGGCGACCCGACCGCCCGGCACTTCCTGGAGGCCGCCCTCGGCAACCGGGCCGGCCAGCTCAGCCGCCCCGACGCCACCGACGCGGAACTGGAGGAGGCCGCCGAGGCCTGGCGGGCGCTGATCGAGCTCAACCCCGACCCGGACCACCGGATCGGCCTCGCCTTCGTCCTGCGCCACCTCGCCCGCTCGGCCGCCTTCGCCGACGACCGCCGCCGGGCCGTCGAGCGGATGGCCGAGGCCCTGCACGCCGACCCGGAGTGGGAGGGCGCGGTCGAGCAGGAGGCCCCGCGCCGGGTCTCGGTGATGCTCGCCAACCACGTGGTGGACGCCATGCAGGACCAGCCGTTCACCGACCAGGCCGCGATGCTCCAGAAGGCCAGGTCCTACGACGACTCGACCGACATCCGCCGGCTGATGGTCAGCGTCTGGCGGGGGAAGGCCATCAGTCACTACGAGGGCCGCCGCTACCGCGCGGCGATCCGGCTGCTGGAGGAGGCCCTGGAGCTGTCCGGGACGGCGGAGGACAACGACAAGCTGCGCCGCGAACTCGGCATCGTCTACGGCTCGTTCGCCGTCCAGCAGGCCAACGCCCGCAAGCTCCGGGAGGCCCGGGACCTCGCCCGCGCGGCCGTCGAGTACAGCCCGGACGACGTCGAGCTGCATGCCATGCAGCTGCGGATCAACTCGCTCTACTGACGGCAACCGCACAGCAGTTGGCGTCGTCCTGGAGCATACGCCGAAGCCCCGCCGCCGCCCGGGGAGCCACCCGTCGCCGCGTGTGGCCGCCCGGGCCGCAGACCATCACCGTGAGGAGAGGGACCGCCCGCCATGCCACTGCACGAACCGTCGCCGTACGAGGTCCTGGGCATCCCGCTCACGGCCGGCGTGCGCGAGATCAACCTCGCCGTCGGACCGGCGATGCGGGCCGGCCGGTACAGCCGTCAGCAGATCCAGGAGGCCGCCGCGCTGCTGCGCAACCCGGACCGGCGCCTGGAGGCGGACCTCCAGCAGCCCCTCCCGCCGGAGCCGGTCGACCAGGCCGCCGGACTGCTCGCCGCCGCGCTCGCCGAACCGCTGCTGGTGATCGAGCGCCCGCCGCTGCCGCCCGCCGCCGCCCTGCCCGCCCTCCACCGGGCTGAACTGGCCGCCGACTTCGCCGAGCCGCCCCCCGGCGGCGCCGACCCCGAACCGCCCGTCCCCGCCCGCTACGCGGCGGACCTGTCCGTGCTGCCGCAGATCGAGGTCCCCGAATGACCGACGCACCCGCCGGAACGCCCGCCCACGTGCCCACCGGAACGCCGGACGCGCCCGCCGCGGTCCTGCCCGACGGCCACCGGCCGCTGGAGATCCCGCCCGGAGTCGAGGACGTCGACCTGGAGCAGTCGTTCGGCCGGCTGCTGTTCCGGGCGTCCCTGCTGGGCAGCAAGCTGACGGAGCAGAAGCTGGCCGCCCGGGCCGAGCAGCGCGAACTGCTGGGCATCCTGGTCGAGGTGGACGACGCGCTCGCCGCCCTCGGCCTGGACCGCGAGCTGGTGGCACTGGGACGCGGCGCCGGCCTGGAAGCCACCCGGCGACGGCTGCTCGGGCGGCTCGCCAAGGCCGGGGTCCGGCCGATGCGGCTGGAGGGCATGACCGCCGACCCGGACCTGACCGAGATCGTGGGCACCGAGGCCCGCTCCGGGGTGGCGCCGGAGACCGTGCTGCGGACGGTGGTGACCGGGTTCTTCTGGGGGGACGAGGTGCTGCGCCGGGCCCAGGTGGTGGTCGCCGCGCCGGAGCGGGACCCGGAACCGGAACCGGGCCCCGAGGACGGGCCGACGGCGGAGTCGGCGGAGTCGGCGGAGGGCCCGGCGGAGCGGGACTTCCCGCTCCCGGAGCCGCCCGCGCCCGCCGGGACCCCCGGAGCCTCCGAGGCCGCCGAGGCCGAGGCCGGGCCGTCGGAGCCGTCGGAGCCGTCGGAGCCGTCGGAGCCGTCGGAGTCGCCGGGGACTCCGGAGCCGCCCGAGGCCACCCTGTCCACGAACGCCGACGCCGTCACCGCTGCCGTCACCGCCGCCGTCACCGCGCCGCTCACCCGCGTCCAGCCCAAGGCGGCCCCGCCCCGGGCCCGCCGCCGGGCCAAGGCCGTGGCCAAGCAGGCGGGCGCGGCAAATCAGGCGGGCGCGGCAAATCAGGCGGGCGAGGCCAAGCAGGCGGGCGAGGCCAAGCAGGCCAAGCGCAAGAAGTAGCCAGGACCACGAGGGGCAAGAGGGGAACGACATGTACCGCACACTCGGCATCGACCTGGGCACCACCAACTCCGTGGTCGCCCACCTGCGCCGGGGCGAGCCGGAGATCATCTTCAACCGGCAGAACCAGGAGGCCACGCCCTCCGTGGTCGGCAGCGGCCGCAAGGGCGAGCTGCTGGTGGGGTCCACCGCCCGCAGCCGGATCGCCGTCGACGGCGCCAACGTGATCCGCTCGGTCAAGCGCTTCATGGGCCGCAAGTTCAAGGACCCGCAGGTCCAGGCGGCCCTGAAGGAGGTGGACTACAAGGTCACCGCGGGCACCGACGGCGACGTCAACGTCTGGTTCAACGGCCGCTCGTACACCCCGATCGAGGTCTCCGCGATCATCCTGCACCGCCTGAAGGAGGACGCCGAGCAGCGCCTCGGCGAGCCCTTCCACCGGGCCGTCATCACCGTGCCCGCGTACTTCGGCGAGCGGCAGGTCGCCGCGACCCAGGAGGCGGGCCGGATGGCCGGCCTGCACGTGCTGCGGATCATCAACGAGCCGACCGCCGCCGCGCTCGCCTACGGCATCACCTCCGAGGCGGGCGACGAGGGGAGGACGGTCCTGGTCTACGACCTGGGCGGCGGCACCTTCGACATCTCGATCCTGCTGCTGGTGCCCGGTTCGGTCTCGGTGCTCGGCATCGAGGGCGACAACCTGCTCGGCGGTGACGACTTCGACCGCGGGATCACCAGCGCGCTGCTGGAGGACATCCGCGAGGAGTACGGCGCGGAGTACCAGCCCGACCTGCGCGACCGTCCGAAGATCGCCGCCACCGCCGAGACCATCAAGATCGAGCTCTCCAACCAGGAGTCCTCCGAGGTCATCCTGCCGGGCCTGGGCGCCGGACAGTTGGTGCTGGAGACGGAGTTCGAGCGCTCCCGCTTCGAGGAGCTGATCGAGGCCCGGATCGAGCGCACCATCGAGCTGACCCACAAGGCGATCATGCAGGCCAACCTGACCGTCGGGGACATCGACGAGGTGGTGCTGGTCGGCGGCTCGACCGCGATCCCGCTGGTCGCACGCCGGTTGGGCGAGGTCTTCGGCCCGCGCCGGATCCGGCGCGGCGTCAACCCGATGCAGTGCGTGGCGCTCGGCGCGGCCGTGCAGTCCGCGCTGGTCGGCGAGGTCGAGTGCCCCGAGTGCCGGGCCCCCGGCGACCTGTCGGCCTCCAACTGCGCCAACTGTGCCACCACCCTGCTCGGCGGGGCCCGGGTCTCCTGCCCGGCCTGCCACATCCCGGTCGACGCCGACGCCTCCTCCTGCCCCAAGTGCGAGCAGGCGCTAAACGGTTCGGGTGCCACCGGGGCCTCCGTGACAGGCACGGCGGGCCCGGCGCGGACCGGGGTCACCACCGTGGTGCAGGGCGGCAACTGCCCGCGCTGCGGCACCCCGGCCGCCCCGGGCGTCACCGCCTGCGAGCTGTGCGGGGAGCCGCTCGACTCGGCCGCCCCCGGTCGGACCAGGGTGGCCGGCACCGCCGCCGAGGACATCGGCCTGCGCTGTTCCTCCTGCGGGGTGGTCAACCCGCCCGGCTGCGAGGTCTGCCCGGGCTGCGGTGAACTGGCGCAGGTCACCAACCCGTTCGACATCACCCCGAAGAACCTCGGCATCGAGCTCAACGACGGGCGCCTCGCCGTCATCATCCCCAAGAACACCAGCTACCCGACGGGTTCGCCGGTCAGCCGGGAGTTCGTGGTCTCCGGCAGCGGCCGGCAGCGGCTGGAGGTCGCGGTCTACGAGGGCGAGCACGAGATCGCCCAGCAGAACGAGCTGATCGGCCACCTCACCCTGCGGCTGCCCGAGGGCCTGGGCGGCCGTACCCCGGTGGAGGTCTCGTTCGGCCTCGACCGGGACCGCACCATCACCCTGTCGGTGCGGATCCAGGGCGGCGCCGAGAAGACCGTCAAGCTGGAGCGGGTCACCCTCGACCCCGAGCTGAAGGTGCAGGTCGAGGAGCAGCAGCGGCAGATCGAGTCCTTCACCGACCGCTGGGGCGGTGAGCTGACCGAGGCCGAGCGGCGCGAGGCGCAGCGGCTGATGGACACCCTGGACGACCTGGCGGCCGGGCAGACCCGCGGCCAGTCGGTGGACGCGGCGCTGGAGCGGGCCCAGCAGCAGCTCAAGGCCCAGCGCTGGGTGCGCGGCTCCGAGGCGTACCTGAGCCTGTTCATCCACTACTGCGAGAAGCACCTCGACCCGAGCGACCTGGACCGGCTGCGGTCGGTGGCCGCCGAGCTGCGGCTGCGCCGGGAGGCCGCGGACTGGGAGGGCGCGGTGCGCGCGGCCCAGAAGGCGGACGAGCTGTGCGACGCGCTCGGGCACACCATGCGGATGCTGACGATGTGCAACGTCTACGTGACCCAGAACATGGTCTCGCCCGCCCTCGCCCAGTTGATCATGGCCGAGCTGCGCGGGCTGGACGAGGCGGTGGAGGCGCCCAACATGGCGGAGGTCAACACCCACATGTCGAACCTGCTGGCCCTGTACGCGCAGGCGCAGCGGGAGCTGGGCAGCGAGCCGGCCCAGGAGTCGCTCGGCCCGGTGCGGCCGGAGGAGGCGGGGCCGCGATGAGTGCTGGGAGCGTCGTGGGCGCGGTGAGCGCGCCGGAGGTGACCTGCCCGCTGTGCCGGGTGCCGGCGGACCGGGAGACCCTGCGCTGCCCCGCCTGCCGGGAGGACCTGTCCGTGCTGTTCCGGCTGCGTTACGCCGGTCGGATCGACTACAACCGGGCGCTGGACGCCCTGGCGGCCGGGCGGGGGCCGCTCGCGCTGGGGCTGCTGCACCGCGCGGTGGTGACCGAACCGGGGCTGTCCCCGGCCCGGGAGCTGCTGGAATCACTGAGCGTCGCCGGTCCCGGGCCGGCGGCGCCGGCGGGGCCGGGGGAGGGGCGGGAGGCCGACGCGCCCTAGGACGGGTCAATCCGGCGTGCGGGAGGACGGATCGCTTGTGATCGTGGGCGAGGTGTGATCGTCACACTTTGACCCGCTCTGCTCACAAGGAGTGAAGCAATGCGCATGCGTACCGCCTTCGCCGCCACGGCCCTCGCCGCGGTGACGGTCCTCGCCGGTGCCGGGACCGCCTCCGCCGGCGACGCCACCGCCAACGGTGCCGCCATCGGCTCGCCCGGCGTCCTCTCCGGCAACCTGATCCAGGTCCCGGTCAACCTCGAGGCCAACATCTGCGGCAACTCGATCGACATCATCGGGCTCCTCAACCCGGCCTTCGGCAACATCTGCATCAACGAGTAGCACTGCCCCCGCGGGCCCGGGGCCGTCCGTCGAACCCGACGGGCGGCCCCGGCGCCGTGTCCGTACCCCCGTTCGGGGGTGGCGGCGCGCGTCGGGGGCCGCGAGCATGGTGCCTGTCCCGCACCGCCGTCCCCCAGGAGCCTGCCCGTGCCGACCACGCCGACCCCGCGCAGCTACGCCTCCGGCACCTCGGACGTCCCGCTGCTCGGCGACACCATCGGGGAGAACCTCGACCGCGCGGTGCGCGCCTTCCCCGAACGCGACGCCCTGGTCGACCGGGCCACCGCCCGCCGCTGGACGTACGCCGAACTCGCCGCCGACGTCGACGCCCTGGCGCTCGGCCTGCTGGAACTCGGGATCGCCAAGGGCGACCGGGTGGGCATCTGGGCCCCCAACTGCGCCGAGTGGACCCTCACCCAGTACGCCACCGCCAAGCTCGGCGCGATCCTGGTCACCGTCAACCCGGCCTACCGCGCCCACGAGTTGGAGTTCGTGCTGAACCAGGCCGGGATCCGGCTGCTGGTCGCCGCCGAACGCTTCAAGACCTCCGACTACGCCGGGATGATCGAGGAAGTCCGGCCGCGGTGCCCGGAGCTGGAGCGCGTCCTGCTGATCGGCAGCCCCGCCTGGGACGCCGTCACCGCTGCCGGGCGGAAGGCCGACGCCTCCCGACTCGCCGAGCGCCAGGCCGAGTTGGCCCCCGCCGACCCGATCAACATCCAGTACACCTCCGGGACGACCGGCTTCCCCAAGGGCGCGACCCTCTCACACCACAACATCCTCAACAACGGCTACTTCGTCGGCGAGCTGCTCGACTACACCGAGCAGGACCGGATCTGCGTCCCGGTGCCCTTCTACCACTGCTTCGGGATGGTGATGGGCAACCTGGCCGCCACCTCGCACGGCGCCTGCACGGTCATCCCCGCCCCGGCGTTCGAACCCGGCGCCACCCTGGCCGCCGTCGACGCCGAGCGCTGCACCTCGCTGTACGGCGTGCCGACCATGTTCATCGCCGAACTGGCCGACCCGGACTTCGGCCGCTACGACCTCTCCAGCCTGCGTACCGGCATCATGGCCGGCTCGCCCTGTCCGAGCGAGGTGATGAAGGAGGTCATCGAGCGGATGGGCATGACCGAGGTCTCCATCTGCTACGGCATGACCGAGACCTCGCCGGTCTCCCTCCAGACCCGGGTCGACGACCCGGTCGAGCGCAGGGTCGCCACGGTGGGGAGGGTCGGCCCGCACCTGGAGGTCAAGGTGGTCGACCCGGCCACCGGCCGCACCGTCCCGCGCGGCGAGCCCGGCGAGCTGTGCACCCGCGGCTACTCCGTCATGCTCGGCTACTGGGGCGAGCCGGAGCGCACCGCCGAGGCCGTCGACGTCGCCCGTTGGATGCACACCGGGGACCTCGCGGTGATGGACGAGGAGGGCTACCTCGCCATCACCGGCCGGATCAAGGACATGGTGATCCGCGGCGGCGAGAACCTCTACCCGCGCGAGATCGAGGAGTTCCTCCACGCCCACCCGGACGTCCTCGACGTCCAGGTCATCGGCGTCCCCGACGACAAGTACGGCGAGGAGCTGATGGCCTGGATCCGGATGCGGGAGGGCGCCGAGCCGCTCACCGCCGAGGCCGTCCGCCGGTACTGCACCGGCCGGCTCGCCCACTTCAAGATCCCGCGCTACGTGCACGTGGTCGACGAGTTCCCGATGACGGTCACCGGGAAGATCCGCAAGGTCGAGATGCGGGAGCGGGCCCAGCGGATCCTCGGGCTGTAGCGGGACCCTCCGTCCGCCCCCGCCCCTCCGCCCGGGCGAGTCCGGGGAGCGTGGCGGCCCGCCCGGCGGGAGAGTGTGATCATGCCCCTCGACGTCACAGTGGAACGCCTGATCCCCCTCCCGCCCGCCGCGGTCGCCACCTACGCGATGGACTGGCGCCACGACTCCGAGTGGACCCGGGGCATCCGCACCGCCGCTCTCACCCGGGAGGCCGACACCGGCGGCTTCGGCGTGGGCGCCGAGGTCACCCGGACCGCCCGCTTCCTGGGCAGGTCCTTCTCGTACGTGCTGCGCGTGGTGCGCCACGACCCGCCGACGGTGCTCGACATGGTCTCCGTCGCCGGGCCGATGCCGATGCGCGTCACCTACACCTTCGAGCCCACCCAGAGCGGCACCTTCGCCCGCATCCGGGTCCGCGGCGGCCTCCGCCTGACCGGCCCGCTGATGTCCCGCCCGGTACGCGGCGCGGTCACCGCCGACCTGCGGGCCCTGGCGGAGCGGCTCGGCCGCTGACCCGGCTGCCGCCCCCGCCCCGTCCCCGTCCCCGTCCGCGGCCACGGCCCGCGCGCCCGGGCCCGCACCCGCCGTTTCCCCGGCTCCGGTAGGGTGCGCCGACACCGCAGCCGACCGGGAGGGGTACAGCGGATGGGGACGTCGCCGACGGCGGCCGGGGCGGGGGAGCTGCGGCGCCGGCTCGGAGTGTTCGACGCCGTGGTGATCGGGCTGGGCTCGATGATCGGCGCGGGCGTCTTCGCCGCGCTCGCGCCCGCCGCCGCGGCCGCGGGCTCCGGGCTGCTGGTCGGACTGGCCCTGGCCGGCGCGGTGGCGTACTGCAACGCGACCTCCTCGGCCCGGCTGGCCGCCCGCTACCCGCGGTCCGGCGGCACCTACGTCTACGGCCGGGAGCGGCTCGGCGACTTCTGGGGGTACCTGGCCGGCTGGGGCTTCGTCGTCGGCAAGACCGCCTCCTGCGCCGCGATGGCCCTCACCGTCGGCTCCTACGTCCGGCCCGCCCAGGCCCACGCCGTCGCGGTCGCCGCCGTCGTCGCGCTGACCGCCGTCAACTGCGTCGGCGTGCAGAAGGCGGCCTGGCTGACCCGGGCGATCGTGGCCGTCGTCCTGGCGGTGCTGGCCGCCGTGGTCACCGCCTGCCTGACCGGCGGCGCGGCCGACGCCGGGCACTGGGCGATCGGCGCGGACGCCGGCTTCCACGGTGTGCTCCAGGCCGCAGGCCTGCTGTTCTTCGCCTTCGCCGGGTACGCCCGGATCGCCACCCTCGGCGAGGAGGTCCGCGACCCGCGGCGCACCATCCCGAGGGCGATCCCGATCGCCCTCGGGATCACCCTCGTCGTGTACGCCGCCGTCGCCCTCGCCGTCCTGGCCGTCCTCGGCCCCGACCGCCTCGCCCACAGCGCCGCGCCGCTGGCCGACGCCGTCCGGGCCGCCGGGGTGCCCGCCCTCGCCCCGGTGGTGCGCGTCGGTGCGGCGATCGCCGCGCTCGGCTCGCTGCTCGCCCTGATCCTCGGCGTCTCCCGCACCACCCTGGCGATGGCCCGCGACCGCCACCTCCCGCACCCGCTGGCCGCCGTCCACCCGCGCTTCGGCGTCCCGCACCGCGCCGAACTGGCCGTCGGCGCCGTCGTCGCCCTCGCCGCGGCCCTCACCGACGTCCGCGGCGCGATCGGCTTCTCCTCCTTCGGCGTCCTCGCCTACTACGCCGTCGCCAACGCCTCCGCCTGGACCCTCACCCCGGCCGAGGGCCGCCCTCCGCGCGCCGTCCCCGTCCTCGGCGCGGCCGGCTGCCTCGCCCTCGCCTTCGCCCTGCCCGCCGCCTCCGTCCTGTGGGGCGCCGCCGTCCTCGCCCTCGGCGCCGCCGCGTACGGCCTGCGCCGGGCCCGCGCCGGCCGGGCCTGAGCCCGGGAACGCCGACGGCCGGCGAGGGCTGCTGCCTCTCGCCGGCCGTCGGGGTCTGCGCGGTGGTTACCGGCCCCACTCCTGGTCGGTCGGGACGATCTCCCGGCCGAGCGGCATCAGCGAGACCGGGATCATCTTCAGGTTGGCCCACCCGAAGGGGATGCCGATGATCGACAGGAACAGCGGGATGCTGGTGATCAGGTGCCCGAGCGCCAGCCACCACCCGGCGAACACCAGCCAGATGACGTTCCCCACGCACGACGCCGCCCCGGCGTCCGGCCGTTCCACGGTCGTGCGCCCGAACGGCCACAGGATGAACCCGGCGATCCGGAAGGACGCGATCCCGAACGGGATCGTGACGATCAGGACGCAGCAGATGATTCCGGCGAGCACGTAGGCAAGGGCCATCCAAATGCCGCAGAAAATCAACCAGATGACATTCAGGACGAACTTTATTGCCTTCATGGGCGGTACCTTCTCATGACTCGTGGCCTTGCCTCTACGACCTGGCCATTCCCGTGGTCGTACGTGTCCACGCCCCCTAGGGGTCGTTTTTCGGGGCTCTGTCCGGGTCGCCGCCGCCGGCCTGGGCGGGTGGTCCCGGGGGCGGGCGGGACGGCGGCCATCCTACAAAAATTGGTCTGGACCTGATCGGCCCGCTGGCTTAGCCTCCGAGGAGAAACGGGCGGGACACGCGGGGGAAGCGCTGTGCTGGAAGTTCTGGGCATCGAACCGTCGGCCGAGGCCGTGTACCGGCTGCTCGTCGAGGAGCCGGGGTTCCGGGTCGTCGACATGGCCGAGCGTCTGGGGTGGAGCGAGGAGCGGGTGCGTTCCGCGCTGAACCGGCTGGCCGAGCTCGACCTGGTGGACCTGGAGGACGGCTGCCTGGACGCGGTGCCGTTCAACCCGGACATCGGCTTCGGGTTCCTGCTCTCGCGGGCCACCGCGGACCTGAGCAGGCGTCAGCGGCAGATCGAGTCCGCCGGGCAGGCGGTGACGGCGCTGAGCGCCCGCTTCAACGCCAACCGGGCCCCGCGGCACGAGATCATCCAGCGGCTGGAGGGGCTGGACGCGGTCCGCAAGCGGCTGGAGGACCTGGCCTCCACCGCCGAGCACGAGTGCCTCTCCCTGCTGCCCGGTGGCGCCCAGCTGCCGGACACCATGGACGCCAGCGAACCGCTGGACCGGCAGGCGCTGGAGCGCGGGGTACGGATCAGGAGCATCTACCAGGAGAGCTTCCGCAACGACCCGCCGACCCTGGAGTACGTCCGCTGGTTCACCGGGCTCGGCGGCGAGGCCCGTACGGTGCCGTTCCTCCCGATGCTGCTGGTGGTGGTGGACCGGGAGACGGCGCTGGTGCCGATCGACCCGCAGGACGGCCGTACCGGCGCGCTGGAGGTCCGGACCCCGGGGGTGGTGAGGGCGCTGGTGCTGCTGTTCGAGCAGTTCTGGGCGGCCGGCACCCCGTTCGGCCAGGACCCGCGCCGCAACGAGCACGATCTGACGCCCCAGGAAAGGGAGTTGCTGCTCCTGCTCGGCATCGGCTGCACCGACGAGGTGGCCGCCCGGCGACTCGGGGTGTCGCTGCGCACGGTGCGCCGGATGAGCTCCCAGCTGATGGGCCGGCTGGGCGCGCGCAGCCGCTTCGAGGCGGGGGTGCGCGCGGCGAAGGAGGGCTGGATCTGATCCGATCCGGCGGGCGGGGGCCTGTCCCGCACGACAGGCCCCGGCGGTCGGACGGAGGGCGGGTCGGCCTCGCTCAGGCCGCGGTGTCCAGTCGCCGGCGCTGCTCCTCGTCGAGGACGAGGTCCAACGCGCCCAGGCTCTCCTCCAGTTGGGCGACGGAGCTGGCTCCGACGACCGGGACGGTCGGGACGGGGTGGCCGATCAGCCAGGCCAGGACGACCTGGTTGACGGTGGCGCCGGTCTCCTCGGCCACCTCCGCCAGCGCGGCCAGCCGGGCCTTCGTCTCTGGCCCCTCGTACTGCTCGCGCAGCGGGCGATCGGGGCGGCAGTACGCGCCGCCGAGCAGCGGGGAGTAGGCGACCAGCGTCATCGACGGCCGCGGGGCGAGGTAGGAGAGCAGGGCCTCGTCGGCGTGCTTCTGGATGCCGAAGTCCGCGTCGGGACGCGGCCGCAGGTAGCTGTGGCGCTGCTGGACGCACCGGTAGCCGGGCCAACTCCGCTCGGCCGCCAGGTCGTTGGCAACGGCCAGCTGGCCGGCGTCGTGGTTGCTGCAGCCGAGGGCGGTGACCTTGCCCTCGGCGACCAGCCCGGCGAAGGCGCCCATGGTCTCCTCGACCGGCGTGGCCGGATCGGCCACGTGCGCGTAGTACAGGTCCAGCCGGTCGGTGCCGAGCCGGCGCAGGCTGCCCTCGGCCGCGGCGCGCACCGCGGGGGCGGACAGGCCCTCGATGTGCTCGGGGAAGGGCAGTCCGGGCACCGGGCGGGCGCCGAGCTTGGTGGCGAGCACCAGGCCGTCGCGGTTGCCGCGGCGGGCCGTCCAGCGGCCGAGCAGTTCCTCGCTCTCGTGGCCGTTCGCGCCGTCCGCCCAGAAGGCGTAGTTGTTCGAGGTGTCGATGAACGTCCCGCCGGCTTCGGTGAAGCGGTCGAGGATCGCCGTCGCGGTCTCCTCGTCGACGGTGGTGCCGAAGGTCATCGCGCCGAGGCAGAGCGCGCTGACGGACTGCCCGTCAACTCCGAGGCTGCGGTAACGCATCAGTCTTCCCTCCAGGGGGGTTGTCGGTGGTGTCGCCGGCCGCGGCCGGGGGCGTGCCCCGTCGTGACCTGGTCACCAGAATCATTACCCCGGCGGTGCCCAGTTCGGCCACCGTGCAGACCAACCGGGAGACGATCGCGGCGGCGCCGGCCGTGGAGACCGGCACGACCGTCGAGAGCGACAGCACCAGGACCATCTCCCGGGCGCCCAGGCCGTCCGGGAGGACGATGGTCAGCGTCCCGGCGACGGTGGCCAGCGCGAAGCCCCCGACGCAGGCGGACAGCGAGCGGGCGGGCGGCCCGTCCAGGGCGACCACGACCAGCCACAGGTGCAGCCCGGCGGAGAACCAGGACAGCAGCGCCAGGGCGAGCGAGACCCGCACCGCGCGGGGCGAGTTGCGCCCGGTCGGCGGCGGCCGGCGGAACAGCCGGGCGCCGCGCTCCACCGACGCGCCGATCAGGCCGGGGCGGACCACGAAGCAGAGCAGGACCAGCACCGGCAGGGCCAGCCACCAGGTGTTCCCGCCGAGCACGGCTGGCGCGATGCCGAGCGCGGCGAGGCAGGCGGTCAGCATGGTGATGCCCAGGCTGACCACGTACGTGGTGACCATCCGCCCGGCCGTGGCCCCGTACTCGGCGCCGAGCTGGATGTGCGCGAGCAGCCCGAACACCGGGGTCGGAAGGAACTTGCCGAGCAGCCCGCAGAAGAAGATCCGGGCGCTGCCGAACAGCCCGACGGGCGGCCCGAGGTCGTCCAGGACGGCCCGCCAGGACAGCAGCCCGAGCAGCAGCCCGCCGATGTTCGTCAGCACGGACACCACCAGCAGGGCCAGGAACCGGCCGTCCGCCATCCTGGTCACCAGGCTCCAGGCGTCGTTGCGGGCCACCGCGACCAGTCCCGCGAGGCCGGCCAGCAGGAGGACGGCGGTCAGCAGGCGGTGGCGGCCCCTCGGCGGGCCCGCCGGTCCGGTGGCGGGCCCGGGCGCGCCGGTCACGGCGCGGTGTGCCGCGGCCGCCGGAAGCCGCGCTCGGTGAGCGCCCGCACCGCGCCCCGGGCGACGCCCGCCACCAGCGCGGTGTGCAGCAGGAAGTGGTAGCCGACGAACACCGGGTAGTACCGCAGCCCCTGGTCCCGGACCACGAACCGGGCCAGCCCCGGGTCCGCCACCGCGAACCAGGCCACGCCCAGCGCCGGGAGGACGGCCGCCTTGCGCGTCACCAGCAGCAGCGGCAGGCTGCCCCAGGCGGCGGCGGTGGCCAGCACGCCCGGCATCCGGTTGGCCTTGAGCGCCCCCGGGCTGAAGCGGTGGGCGCCGGCGAACGCCACCAGCAGCTGCGAGCGCCGGTACTGCTCGGTGAGCAGCGCGCCCAGCCGGTCCACGTCGTCGTGCCGCCCGGAGATGCGCTCGGTCAGCAGGATCGGGTACTTCGCGGCCAGTCGCTCGCTGTACTCGACGTCCTCCGACTCCCGCAGGGTCTCGTCCAGCGGGCCGATCTCCTCGTACACCTCCCGCCGGATCGCGCACATGGCGAAGAAGACGGTGCGCACCCGGCCGGTGGCGCGCCGGCGCCACCAGTACTCGTGCAGCACGCGGTAGCGCTCCACCGGCCCGTCGTCGAACAGCGCCCGTTTGCCGACCACCCCGTGGACGCAGCCGAGGTCGGGCTGCTCCTCCAGCAGGGCGACGGCGTTCGCGACCGCGTCCGGGTCCAGCGCGATGTCGGAGTCGAGGAAGAAGAGGATGTCGCCGGTGCTCTCGGCCGCCCCCCGGTTCCGGGCGACGGACACCCCGCCGTTGCGCTGGGTGATCAGCCGGACGGGGTAGCGCCGGACGATCTCCGGGGAGCCGTCCGAGCTGCCGTCGTCGACGACGATCACTTCGTGCACGGGGTGGGTCTGCGCCAGGGCGGACTCGACGACCGCCGCGATGGTCTTCTCGTAGTTGTAGTTGGGGATGATCACCGACACCGTGGGTCGTGCGTCAGCCATGGGTCCCTCCCGATGCCGGCCCGGAGATCCAGGCGTCCTGGCGGAGATGGTCGGATGTGCCTTCGGGGCTGCTCAGCGCGTAGCGGTGGGTCCGGGCGCCGTGCGCGGTGAACGCCCAGTCGAAGCGCCACCAGTCGTGCCAGCTGCCGGCGTCCCAGGACATCGGCAGGACGGTGTCGCCGGCGTCCGCCGCGTCCTGGGCGAGGCCGCGCAGCTCGTTGAGGTCGCCCATGCCGGCGTTGGTGTTGAAGTCGCCGGCGATGAACAGGGGGTTGGCGTTGGCCCGGACGTCCCCGACCAGCCCGTCGAACTGCTGCCGGCGCTCGCGCTGGCGGCGGTGCACGTCGGCCGGGAAGTCCTGCGGGGGCATGCCGTGGGCGACCGGCACCAGCATGTGGACGTTGTAGAAGGAGACCACCGACCCGCCCACCTGGAGGTCGGTGCGCAGCACCTTGGCGCCGGCGAAGACGTGCGACCAGTCGTCGTCCCCGCCCGCCCGCAGGGCCCGGTCCGGGCCGACCGGCGGCTGCGCCACCACGGGGAACCGGGAGAGGGTCACCAACTCGCCCCGGGTGACGACCTGGTAGCCGGGGAACTCGCGTCGCAGCCGGGCGGTGTCGTCGACCTCGCGGGCGCCGTCCGCGCCGGCCGAGTCGTCCCAGTGCAGGTACTCCTGGAGCAGGTACACGTCGGCGTGCTGGGCCTTGAGGTAGGCGTAGAAGCGGTCCGGGCCGACGTCGGAGCCCCAGTACTCGGTGTTCTGCGCGACGACGTGGATCGCGCCGGGCGGCACCGTCCGGTCGGCCGTCGCCGCGGCCAGCGTCAGGCCGGACTGGTCCAGCCCGACGGCCAGCGAGAGCGCGCCCATGACGACGGGCCAGCGCACCCGGCTGCGGCTGCGGCGCAGCCGGACGGCCAGTGCGGCCAGCAGCAGGAGCAGCGGGACGCCGAGCAGCACGGGGGGAGGCGCGGCGCCGGGGACGACCCAGAACCAGGCCCGCCCGGTCAGTGCCTCCTGGAGCGCGCAGAACAGCAGCCACACGGCGCTGACGGCGGCCAGCAGCCGGACCGGCCGGGTGGCGGGACGGTCGGCCAGGAACCAGGAGCGCCGGGGCCGGGGGAGGCCGGGGCGTCCGGGCGCGGCCCGGGGGAGCGTCACCACGACTGCACCGCCAGCAGGAGGCCGAAGCCGGCCAGCCACAGCCCGCCGACCGCGAGCATGATCCGGTCCGTGAACAGCGTCCTGGTCGGCTCGCCGCCGCCCTCGCTGACCAGCAGGATCTGCAGGTAGCGGGCGATCGCGAAGACCGCCAGCGGGGTGGAGAGCAGGATCCGCAGCTGGCGCATCCCGCCGGCGGCGGCGTCGCTCTGCAGGAAGGACACGTAGGCGAGCACGGTCACCGACGCGGCGAAGGTGACCATGCTGTTCAGGAACGGGACGGAGTAGGCGCGCAGGGCCGGCCGGTGCAGCTCGGAGGGCCCGCCCTGGACGGAGGTCAGCTCGTGCCGGCGCTTGCCGAAGCCCAGCAGGATGCAGACCGAGAAGACACAGAGCAGGAACCAGGAGGAGATCGAGACGGAGGCCGCCATGGCGCCGGCGCAGACCCGCAGCACGAAGCCGGTGGCGATGACGAACACGTCGACCACCGAGACGTGCTTGAGGACGAAGCTGTAGAGGATGTTGGTGACCGCGTAGGCGAGCACCGGGACCGCGGCGGCCCCCACCAGCGCCGAGCCGCCCGCCAGCGCGAGGTAGAGGAGGACGCCGAGCACGACGGCGGCCGGCACCGGGACGGCCCCGGAGGCGATCGGGCGGTGGCGCTTGACGGGGTGGCGGCGGTCGCGTTCCCGGTCGGCGAGGTCGTTGACGACGTAGGTGGCCGAGGACGCGAGGACGAACAGCACCAGGACGGGCAGCGCGTTCGCGACGCCCGTCCACGGCGAGGTGCCGGACTCCAGCAGGGGCAGCACCAGGACGACCGCGTTCTTCGCCCACTGGTACGGCCGGACCAGCCGGAGCAGCCCGCGCAGCAGTGAGCCGCGTCCGGGCTCCTCGGGCAACCGGCCCGGCTCCCCGGGCAGTTCGGCGGACGGGGGGCCGGTGTCCCCGTCGGGTGGATGGACCGGCGGACCGACGAGGCCCTCGCGGTACTCGCTCGCAGTACTCACTTCCGTTCCCTTCACTGCTGTCAGAAGAGGACCTTGACCGTGCGCAGGGCACCCTCGCGCCAGCGGTCGGAGTGCGTCCGGCCGGTGGTGCCGGCCACCGCGGACCGGTTCGCGCGGTACCAGGTGAAGCTGCGCTCGATGGCGGTCGCGTTGGAGTGGCGGGGGGTGAATCCGAGCACCTCGCGGGCGTCGGTGATGTCGACGCAGGAGTCCCGGGTGAGTTTCTGGACGAGGCGTCCGTAGACGGGCGACAGCCGCAGCGCGGCCAGCGTCCGCAGGGCGGCCTTCGCCGGGCCGAGCGGCAGCGGGACGACCCGCTTGCCGTGGCCGGCGAGGTCCAGGACGACCTGGCAGTCCTCGCGGAACGAGCCGTACTCGGCCGCGCCGACGTTGAACTCCCGGTTGATCCGGTCGGCGGGCAGGGTCAGCATCGCGGTCACCAGGTCGCAGAGGTCCTCGACGTCCAGCATCTGGTTGAGGGTGTGGCCGCCGCCGAGGACGGGGAAGCCCCGGCCGTCCAGCGCCCAGTCGAAGAGCATCGCGAACACGCCGAGCCGGCCGGGGCCGATGAAGGTCTTCGGGCGCAGCACGGGCACGCACATGCCCCGGTCCCGGTGGTCGGCGCAGATCCGCTCGGCCGCGATCTTCGCGGCGTTGTACGGGTCGACCGGGACGAGCGGGTGGGACTCCGGGGTCGGGGTCCGTTCCGGCAGGCCGTAGACCGCGGTGGAGGAGATGTGCAGCACCCGGTCGGTCCCGGCCCGCCGGGCGGCGTCCAGGACGGTGCGGGTGCCGTCGACGTCCACGGAGCGGATCTCCGCCGCCGGGTGGCTCGGCAGCGCGGCGGCGCCGTGCACCACCACGTCCGCCTCGGCCGTCAGGCGGCCGAGCAGCGTGCGGTCCCGGACGTCGCCGACCACGGACTCCACGGAGGGCAGGGCGGCGAGTCCGGGCGGCAGCGGGCGGCGGTCCAGGGCGACCACCCGGTGTCCGGGCGAGTTGCCGAGCCGTCGGACCAGGGCGCTGCCGAGGAAGCCGGCCGCGCCGGTGAGCAGGATCCGCTGGGGCCGGGCGGCGGGGCGGGGGCCGTCCCGGCCGCCCCGGAAGCCCGCGCCATCACCGACGCCGCGTGCAGCGCGGCCTCGGTCTTGCCGTCCCCCGTCGGC
>NZ_JBSFWR010000097.1:0-31677 GCF_053594915.1 Kitasatospora sp. NPDC002543
TCGCCGACTGGACCCCCGAGGACTCCGAAGGCTCCGAGGCCTCCGGCAGGCCCGCCCAGGGCGCGTCCTAACCGCCGATCGCGGACATCGGCCGGCCGATGACGGTGAAGAAGCACCTGCGCGCCCAGGAGGTGGCGCTGGAGAACCGGCTGCCCTGCGTCTACCTGGTGGACTCCGGCGGCGCCTTCCTCCCGATGCAGGACGAGGTCTTCCCGGACCGCGACCACTTCGGCCGGATCTTCTACAACCAGGCCAGGCTCTCCGCCGCGGGCATCCCTCAGATCGCCGCCGTGCTCGGCTCGTGCACGGCCGGCGGCGCGTACGTCCCGGCGATGAGCGACCAGGCCGTGATCGTCCGCAACCAGGGCACGATCTTCCTGGGCGGTCCCCCGCTGGTGAAGGCCGCCACCGGCGAGGTGGTCACCGCCGAGGAACTGGGCGGCGGCGACCTGCACTCCCGCACCTCGGGCGTGACGGACCACCTGGCCGAGGACGACACCCACGCCCTCTCCATCGTCCGCACGATCGTCGCCGGGCTCGGCCCGCGCGGGGCCAAGCCGTGGCCGCTGGCCCCGGTCGAGCCGCCGGCCGTCGACCCGGCCGGCCTGTACGGTGCCGTGCCGGTCGACCCGCGCACGCCCTACGACGTCCGCGAGGTGATCGCCCGGCTGGTGGACGGCAGCCGCTTCGCCGAGTTCAAGGCCGAGTACGGCGCCACCCTCGTCACCGGCTTCGCGCGGATCCACGGCCACCCGGTCGGCATCGTCGCCAACAACGGCGTGCTGTTCGCCGAGTCGGCCCTCAAGGGCGCCCACTTCATCGAGTTGTGCGACCAGCGCGGCATCCCCCTCCTCTTCCTCCAGAACATCACCGGGTTCATGGTCGGCCGGCAGTACGAGGCGGGCGGCATCGCCAAGCACGGCGCCAAGATGGTCAACGCCGTGGCCTGCACCCGGGTCCCGAAGCTGACCGTGGTGATCGGCGGCTCGTACGGAGCCGGTAACTACTCGATGTGCGGCCGGGCCTACTCACCCCGCTTCCTGTGGATGTGGCCGGGCGCCAAGATCTCCGTGATGGGTGGCGAGCAGGCGGCCTCCGTCCTCGCGACCGTCCGCCGCGACCAGCTGGAGGCGCACGGCGAGCAGTGGCCGGCCGAGGCGGAGGAGGAGTTCAAGCGCCCCGTCCGCGAGCAGTACGAGCGCCAGGGCAACGCCTACTACGCCACCGCCCGGCTCTGGGACGACGGCGTGATCGACCCGATGGACACCCGCACCGCCGTCGGTCTCGCCCTCACCGCCTGCGCCAACGCCCCGCTGGCGCCGCCCGCGCCCTACGGCGTCTTCCGCATGTGATCCCTCCTCGTGCCGTGCCCGGGTCCGTGACCCCTCCCTTCCGGTTGTGACGTCTCCCTTCCGGTTGTGACGTCCCGGAGCGCCTGCCCACCCGGGCCGGCGCTCCGGCCACCCGCCGCCGCCTCCTCCTCGCCACCTCATACGTACGGCTCCCCTCGACCCGGAGGAACGCCTCCCATGTTCGACACAGTTCTGGTCGCCAACCGCGGTGAGATCGCCCTCCGGGTGATCCGCACCCTGCGGCGTCTCGGCGTCCGTTCGGTCGCCGTGTTCAGCGACGCGGACGCCGACGCGCCGCACGTCCGCGAGGCCGACGTCGCGGTCCGCCTCGGCCCGGCCGACCGCAGCGACAGCTCGGCGGCCGAGACCTACCTGCGGACCGACCGGATCCTCGCCGCCGCCCGCCGCACCGGCGCCCAGGCCGTCCACCCCGGCTACGGCTTCCTCGCCGAGAACCCGGGCTTCGCCCGCGCCTGCGCCGACGCGGGCCTCGTCTTCATCGGGCCGCCTCCCGGCGCCGTCGAGCTGATGGGCGACAAGATCAACGCCAAGGAGGCCGTCCGGGCCGCCGGTGTCCCGGTCGTCCCCGGCAGCCGGGCCACCGCGCCCTCCGACGAGGAACTCGTCGCCGCCGCCGACGAGATCGGCTACCCGGTGCTGCTCAAGCCGTCCGCGGGCGGCGGCGGCAAGGGCATGCGGCTCGTGCGGGACAGCGCCGACCTGCCCACCGAGATCGCCGCCGCCCGCCGGGTCGCCCGCACCGCTTTCGGTGACGACACCCTGCTGCTGGAGCGCTGGGTCGACCGGCCCCGCCACATCGAGGTGCAGGTGCTGGCCGACGCCCACGGCACCACCGTCCACCTCGGCGAGCGCGAGTGCAGCCTCCAGCGCCGCCACCAGAAACTGATCGAAGAGGCTCCCTCCGTTCTCCTCAACGCCGAGACCCGCGCCGCGATGGGCGCCGCGGCCGTCCGGGCCGCCGAGTCCTGCGGCTACACCGGCGCCGGCACCGTGGAGTTCATCGTCCCCGGCATCGACCCGGACGCTCCCGCCTCCGCCTCCGAGGGGGTGCGGGACTTCTTCTTCATGGAGATGAACACCCGTCTCCAGGTGGAACACCCCGTCACCGAACTCGCCGTCGCGGTCGGCGCGGAATCCGCCCGGCTCGACCTGGTCGAGTGGCAGGTGCGCGTCGCCGCCGGCGAGTCGCTCTCCTTCACCCAGTCCGACATCTCCTTCCTGGGCCACGCCATCGAGGCCCGTATCTGCGCCGAGGACCCGGAACGGGACTTCCTGCCCACCGGCGGCCGCATCCTCACCCTGGACGAGCCCCGGGGCGAGGGCATCCGCGTCGACTCCGGAGTCGCCCCCGGAACCGTCGTCACCAGCGCCTACGACCCCATGCTCGCCAAGGTCATCGCGTACGGGCCCGACCGCCCGACCGCGCTGCGCCGGCTCCGCGCGGCGCTGGCCGACACCCGCATCCTGGGCGTCACCACCAACACCGGCTTCCTGCGCCGACTGCTCGCACACCCCGACGTCGCCGCCGGGCGGCTGGACACCGGCCTCGTGGAGCGGACGGCCCAGGAGCAGCCGGCCCTGCTCACCGCGCCGTACTCCCCCGCGAACGCGACCACCCAGAACGCGCCCACCCCGGATGCGACCACCCCGGCCGAAACGCCGACCCCCACCCACCTCCTCTACTGCGCGGCCGCGCTGGCACGGCACCTGGAACTGACTCCGCCCGCCGATCCGGACGGCTGGACCGACCCGTTCTCCCTCCCCTCCGGCTGGCGCCTGGGCGGCACCCCCGCCTGGACCACCCACCGACTCCGAACCCCCGGCCAGGACCCGGTGGCGGTGAGCATCCGTTCGATCACTGCGGGCAACGTAGCCGATGCCACTGACAATTCCGCCGGGCCCGCCCGCGAGGTGGAGCTCCGGCTCGACGGGGGCCCGGCGCACCGGGCCCGCGCGACCCTGGCCGGTGACCGGCTGCACCTGGCCGTCGACGGCCTGCGGACCACGTTCTCGCTGGCCACCGACGCCTCCCCCGGCCTCGCCGCCGGACCGGTGACCTGGCTCGGCGTCGAGGGCGACGCCTGGCCGCTGCACGCCTACGACCCGGTCGTGGAGAGCACCGCCGGGGCCGGTGCGCACCACGGCGCCCTGACCGCCCCGATGCCCGGCACCGTCACCGTCGTCAAGACCGCGGCGGGCGAGACGGTGCGCAAGGGGCAGCCCCTGCTCGTGCTGGAGGCCATGAAGATGGAACACGTGATCGCCGCACCACACGACGGTGTGGTGGCCGAACTGCGGGCCACCGCCGGGGCCACCGTCGCGATGGAGGACCTGCTGGCCGTGGTCACCCCGGTCGAGGAGGCCGCGGCCGAGGACGCGCCGGCCGCGGACGCTTCGGCCGGACCGGCCGCCGCCACCGAGCCCGCGGCGGTGCGGCCGTGACCGCCCCGGCCCGCGAGCCCGACGCGCTCGACCTGGGCCTGCCCGACCCGGTCCGCGCCCCCGGGCTGCCCGAGGAGGTCCGGATCCACGAGGTCGGACCGCGCGACGGCCTGCAGAACGAGAAGTCCCTGGTGCCGGTCGAGGTCAAGGCCGAGTTCATCGCCCGGCTCGCCGCCGCCGGGCTGCGCACCGTCGAGGCCACCAGCTTCGTTCACCCGAAATGGGTACCGCAGCTGGCCGACGCCGAGGAGTTGGTCCCCCGGCTCGCCGGCCTGCCGGAACGCCACCCCGGCCTGCGGCTGCCGGTGCTGGTGCCCAACGAACGCGGCCTGGACCGCGCGCTCGCCCACCGCACCGCCGACATCGCGGTGTTCGCCAGCGCCACCGATACCTTCGCCCGTCGCAACCTCAACCGCTCGGCGGACGAGGCCATGGAGATGTTCCGCCCGGTCGTGGCCCGGGCCACCGAGGCCGGGGTCGCGGTCCGGGGCTACCTCTCGATGTGCTTCGGCGACCCGTGGGAGGGGCCCGTCCCGGTCGACCAGGTGGTCCGGTACGGCGTGCGGCTGCTGGAGCTGGGCTGCGCGGAGCTGAGCCTCGGCGACACCATCGGGGTGGCCACTCCGGGCCAGGTCACCGCCCTGCTGGCGGGCTTCACGCGGGCCGGCGTCCCGGTCGACCGGCTCGCGGTGCACTTCCACGACACCTACGGCCAGGCGCTCAGCAACACCCTGGCCGCACTGCGCGAGGGCGTCACCACGGTGGACGCCTCGGCGGGCGGCCTGGGCGGCTGCCCGTACGCGAAGAGCGCCACCGGCAACCTGGCCACCGAGGACCTGGTCTGGATGCTGCACGGGCTCGGCATCCGGACCGGTGTCGACCTGCGCTCCCTCGTCGCGACCAGCGGCTGGATGGCCGAGCGGCTGGGCCGCCCGAGCCCGTCCCGCACCGTGCAGGCCCTGCTCGGCTCCACCGGCGGCTGACCCGTCCGTTCCCTCGGCGCCGGCCGCCCGCACCACGCGGCCGGCGCCGCGCACCATCCGCACCGATCGACAGTCCATCCCTCAATCACACCGTGCGACCGTCACACCGTCCGACGGCGCCGACGACCCGTTCACGTCCGCGGCCGACCCGGCCGGGCGCCAGGAGGATCACCATGCTCGACCACAGGCTCAGCAGCGAGTACGAGGAACTGCGGCGCACCGTCGCCGAGTTCGCCCAGGACGTGGTGGCGCCGAAGATCGGCGGGTTCTACGAGCGGGAGGAGTTCCCCTACGAGATCGTCCGGGAGATGGGCCGGATGGGGCTCTTCGGCCTGCCCTTCCCGGAGGAGTACGGCGGCATGGGCGGCGACTACTTCGCGCTCGGCCTCGCCCTGGAGGAACTCGCCCGCGTCGACTCCTCCGTGGCGATCACCCTGGAAGCCGCGGTCTCCCTCGGCGCGATGCCCGTCTACCGGTTCGGCACCGAGAAGCAGAAGCGCGAGTGGCTGCCCCGGCTGACGTCGGGCGAACTTCTCGGCGCCTTCGGCCTCACCGAGCCGGAGGGCGGCTCGGACGCGGGGGCCACCCGCACCACGGCGCGGTACGACGAGGCCACCGACGAGTGGGTCATCAACGGGACCAAGTGCTTCATCACCAACTCCGGCACCGACATCACCGGACTGGTCACCGTCACCGCACTCACCGAACCGATCGCTCGTTCGAGTGAAGAGGGCGAATTCCGCTCGCCTGCACGGGAGATCTCCTCCATCATCGTGCCCACCGGGACCCCCGGCTTCCAGGTCTCGAAGAAGTACTCGAAGGTCGGGTGGAACGCATCCGACACCCGCGAACTGTCCTTTACCGACTGCCGCGTCCCCGCGGCCAACCTGCTGGGCGAGCGCGGCCGAGGCTACGCCCAGTTCCTGCGGATCCTCGACGAGGGCCGCATCGCGATCGCGGCCCTGGCCACCGGCCTGGCCCAGGGCTGCGTCGACGAGTCCGTGAAGTACGCCGGCGAGCGCCGGGCCTTCGGCCGGCCGATCGGCGCCAACCAGGCCATCCAGTTCAAGCTCGCCGACATGGAGCTGCGCGCCCACACCTCCCGCCTGGCCTGGCGGGACGCCGCTTCCCGGCTGCTGCACGGCGAACCGTTCAAGAAGGAGGCCGCGATCGCGAAGCTGTACTCGTCCGAGGCCGCCGTCGACAACGCCCGCGAGGCGACCCAGATCCACGGCGGGTACGGCTTCATGAACGAATTCCCGGTCGCCCGCTTCTGGCGCGACTGCAAGATCCTGGAAATCGGGGAGGGCACGTCCGAGGTCCAGCGCATGCTCATCGCCCGGGAGCTCGGCATCGGCTCGTGACGACCGTTTCCTGATGGTCGCCTCCTGATCCGGCGCCGCACCCGGCCGACACATCACTCAATGTGCGGCTCCACAACGACAGTTGGGGAGCCCGAGGGCAGAGGAGGCATCAGGAGGCGACCTCGCGACGGCTTCGGGAGGAGCCGCAGGAACATGGCCTCAGGGGATCACGATCACCGGGCGGTTGGCCCGCCGCGCCAGCCGTCCGGAGACCGAGCCGAAGATCTTGCCGAGCAGGCCGTGCGTCGTGCCGACGACGATCGCGTCGGCGGCGTACTCACGGCCGACCTCCTCGATCTCGTGGCAGATGTCCCCGCCGCGCTCGACCAGGATCCACGGCACCCCGGTGAGGAAGTCCGCGCAGGCGAGCTCCAGCCCGAGGACCTCGGTCCGATGGTCGGGGAGGTCGACGAAGACGGGCGGCTCGCAGCCCGCCCAGACCGTCGCGGGCAGGCGGTTGGCGACGTGCACGATCACCAGCCCGCACTGCGAGCGGCGCGCCATGCCGACGGCGTAGGCAAGGGCACGCTCGCTCGACAGTGAGCCGTCGAAGCCCACCACCACACCGTGCTGGAACACCGGGTCGAGGGACGGCGCCGGGGTGTCCTGCCCGGACGGCTCGGCATGCCCGCCCGGTGAGCCGGCCCCACCCGGGTCCGCCTCCGGCCGCTCGGCCCCCGGGCCCAGGCGGCCCGTCACCGGGACCCCTGCGGGGTCGGCCGGGGGCTCGCCACGCCGCTGGCGGGGCCCTGGACGGTCACGGCGGGCAAGGCTTCCCCGACGGGCGAGCCCGCGTAGGGCGCGCGCGAGGCCGGGCGAGCCGTCGTGCCCCGGGGCTGGTTCGTCCGGTTCCGTCGGCCGCACCTCGTCGGCAGGCCGGGCCGGACGGACTCCGGCCGCCTCGGGACCGCCGAATCCCTCTGCGGCATCGGCGCGTTCGCGGTCCCCCCGTGCGCCCGGGACTCGGCGCGGGGCACCGGCGTGCCCGTCGGCGCGTTCGCCGTCGGGCCCGTCCGCGCGGTCGTCCCGGCGAGCGTCACCGTCCTGGCGCTCGCGGTCGCCGCTGCCCTCACAACTCCCACGGCTCTCACGGCCTCCGCTGTCACCACGGCCCTCGTGGTCGCCACGACCCTCGTGGTCGCCATGACCCTCGTGGCAGCCGCAATCCTCGTGGTCGCCACGGCCCTCGTGGTCGCCACGACCCTCGTGGTCGCCACGACCCTCGTGGTCGCCATGACCCTCGTGGCAGCCGCGATCCTCGTGGTCGCCACCGAGGCGGCCGCAGCGGTGATCACGACCGTCGTCGCCGCACCGGTCGGCACGGACCTCGGCCCGGCCGTCGGGGCGATCGGGGACAGGGCCACCGGCCGGGCCCACGCTGCGGGACGTGTCCGGTTCAACCGGTCGGGGAGGCTCAAAACCAGCCATGGCTCACGGCTCTTCGATGGAGAGGGGCCGACAGGAGAGGAGAACAACGCTGCCCGGGCAGCAGGCCCGCCCACGGCATGACGTCGGTCTGCGCCGCGCAGCACCGTATGTGACCTGTTCCTTTCAGAGTACGACGGGCTTGGGGCACCGCCCAGCGAGGAGGCCCCGGAGCGACGTTGTTCCCGCGAAAGGGGGATGCGCCCGCCGAGGCAGTGCGCCCCGCCCACAGGCGATCGCGCCCCCTCCGGAAAGGAGGTTCCCTGGAGCTTGACTGAGCGGACCGGGCCGCGCAACAGGCCCACGGGACACCGTGACCGGACTGTCATGGATCGGCGACGATCCGTTGCGGCGCGTCGCGAACCGTGACCCCTACCTGCCCCGACCACCCCGTCCACCACGCGCCTCACCGCCCGCCACGGGGGTGCGGAGGCCGTTTCAGCCACTCCGTACGGCTTCGCGACGGCGTCTGGCATTTGCCATCTGCATAGGCGCGCCCGCTGGCACCATGCTTGGCATGCCCCTGCTCCTGTTCGACCTCGACAACACCCTGCTGCCCCGGGACGCCGCCTACCGTGCCTGGGCTCAGGACCTCCTGTCCGAACACGATCTCCCCCCGGGCGACGTCGACTGGTTCGTCACCCTCGACGGCGGCGGCTACGTGCCGCGCAGCACCGTACTGTCGGCGGTCCGGCGCCGCTACGGGCTGGACGTCTCCGCCGACTTCCTCATCGCCCACTACCGACGCGGCATCAACTCCCACATCCACTGTCCGCCCCGGCACATCGAGGCGCTGCGGGCGGCCCGGGCGGCCGGGTGGACGCTCGGGATCGTCAGCAACGGCGGCACCCGGCCGCAGTTGGAGAAGATCCGACGGACCGGACTGGGCCCGCTGGTCGACGGCTGGGTCATCTCCGAGGAGGCGGACTGCGTCAAGCCGGATCCGCTGATCTTCGAGATGGCCGCCCAGCGGTGCGGCATCGCACCCACCGGGGACTGGGCCGAGCACACCTGGATGATCGGGGACCACGCGCCCGCCGACATCGCCGGCGCCGAACTCACCGGGCTGCGCAGCGTCTGGCTGCACCACGGCCGGCCGTGGGCGGAGAACGGCTACCGGCCGACGCTGAAGGCGTCCGGTCTGCCGGAGGCCGTCGGCCAGGTCCTCGCCGCGCGGAACGCGCCCTCGCCCCGGCCGGGCGTCCGCTCCGGCGGACCGCTCAGGAAGGCGGCGGGGATGCCGGTGCACGCGACGGCGCCGGTCGGCGCGCGGTCCGGCGCACGTCACGGGGTGACCGCCGCGGAGGACCCGGGCGCACCCGTTCCCGCAACGGCTGGGGCAGTCGGCGAACCCGCGCCCATGGGTGGGCCCGGTGTCCGAAACCGATCCGACGGGTTTGCCGTGATCGCCGAGTCCCGCATGGAAACCGGAGCGGTCTCCGGGGTCCGGGCAGGTCGCAGGTCCGGTCCTGCCGCCGCCGACGGCTCCCGCCCCGCGCCGGGTGCGACCCCGGCCACCCCGGCCACCCCGGCCACCGCCCCGGCCGCCCGGGCCGACGCCGCCACCCCCGCCCACGCCCGGACCGCCTTCGCCGCCGCACCCCCCGCGGGGGCGGCCGCCCGGTAACGCCCGGACACCTCCCGCCCCACCCCTCCGCCCCACCCCTTCACGCCGGCACAAGCGCCGACGCCCCGCCCCAGCGCCCCGTCACCCCACCCGCAACTCCTGCCCCATCCGCGACTCCCTCCCCACCTGCACCGATGGCACCCCCAGCACCATCCACACCCCCTACTCCTTCTGTACTGCCACCCTCATCCGCACCACCTGTCCCACTGACCTCGGCTACCCCACGGACCCCACCGGCTCCGCCGAGGTGCGGGTCCACCAACAGGTCCGGGCCAGCTCGACGAACCCGAGCTTGCGGTAGAGCGGTTCGCCGGCCGAGGTGGCGACCAGGGTGGCCGGGCGGTCCGGGTGGGCATGGGTCAGGGCGGTCCCGAGGACGGCGCGGGCCACCCCCTGTCCGCGCCGGTCGGGCAGGGTGGTGACCCAGTACACGCCGGTGGCCCGGCCGTCGTCGTAGGTGAGGCAGGCGCCGGCCACCGCGCCGTCGACCCGGCCGAGCCAGGCCCGCCAGCCGGGTACGTCCAGCAGCCGTTCCGGGAGGGCTTCGCCCCGGACCCAGGGCTGCCGGGCGGGCAGCGGGAAGCCCTCCACGATCGCCCGTTCGACCAGCGCGAAGCTGTCGCCGTCCCGCGCCTCATCGACCGTCAGGACGCCTCCTCCGTGCGTCTCCGAGACCGCGGGCAGGACGGTGGTGGCGCCCTCGACCGGGCCGGGCTCCCGGGCCATCACCAGCATGATCGGCATCCGGGTGGCCCCGATGCCGGAGAGGTCCAGCTTGTCGTACGGGTCCTCCACGGTGCAGCGTATGGTCGACCAGTCCGCCATCAGCTTCGCCAACTCCCGCTCCATGGCGGCTGGTTCGTCGTAGGGGCGGGTCACCACGATGCGGTGGGCGTCGTCCGGGGTCCGGGCGCACCGGGCCCCGGTCAGCCCGGGTCGGGAATGGGACCGCCAGCCGTGGACGCGGGCTTGGGCGAGCCAGAAGGCGGCGGCGTTGTCGTTGGCCCGTTCGAGCCGGCTCTCGGTGTTCACGGCTGGACCGTAACCCGGCGGTCCGGTTCCCGGTTCCGCCGTTCCAGGCTTGGCCGGATGAAGCCTGGGAGGCGCACGACTTCTCCCCGTGCGCCCCCTCGTGCACCGCCGATTTTCGGTCAATTTCGCGCCGGTCCCTCCCGCTTGGGCAAATCCGCAGCCCAGACCTGCCGGCCGGGCGCACCGGAGCGGGGCGCCCCAGGAACCGCCCCTCGACAACCAGCCACCGTTGCCCCGGCCCTCTTCCCAGAAAGGTCGACGGGTGCCACGCTTCGTGATCGAATGCATCACGCCAAATTGCCATGTCGACATAGCGTCGGATGGTGAACTTGTCACAACGGCAATGGTCCACCCGATAGATTTCGATCTTGGCCAGCAGTGCCGCACCACCCACACCACACCACCGAGGGGGCTTGAGCGCCTTGAGCAGGGTGAGCAGGAGCGACGCGGGTCCTGACAGCGGCCAGGGGGCAGCCGGCAGCGCGGGTCGGCCCGCGAGAAGCACCGGCACCGCCGCGATCGCCGCCACCACCCGCACCTCCGGCACTCCGGGCGCCGCCTCGCACTCCTCGTACCCCGCAGTGCCCTCCTCCGGGGCGGGCAGCGGCGTCGGCCCCGGCGCGGTACCGGCCGTCACCGACCACGGCGCGGCGGCGCCCTACGGAGGCCAGCCCTCCTACGGCGCCCAGCCGGCCTTCGGCGGACCGGCCTACGGACAGCCCGTCAGCCGAGGGTCCGTCAGTCCCGGCCCGTCCTACGGCGGTGAGCACCCGGGCCATTCCAGCCACCCGGGACACCCCGGACACCCCGCCCATTCCGGCCACCCGGGCTACGGCGGCCACCTCGGCCATGCGGGCCATGCGGGCCACCCCGGCTACGGCACCCCGGGGCCGAACGGCGCCCAGGTCTCAGCCCCCGGGCCGGGCGGCGGCCCGCTCGGCGGCCTCGCACTCGGCGCCGGCTCCGGCCACGGCCCGCTGGGCCACGGCGGGCCCGGCGCGAACGGCGCCCCGACCCCGGTGACGGTCTCCGCCCCCCGCAAGCTGTCCGGCCGCCGCCGGCGGGAGACCGTCGCGGTGCTGATCTTCGGCGGCGCCCCGATCTTCGAGAGCTCCATCCCGCTCTCCGTCTTCGGCGTGGACCGCCAGGACGCCGGAGTGCCCCGCTACCGCCTGCTGGTCTGCGCCGGGGAGGAGGGCCCGCTGGCCACCACCGGCGGCCTGACCCTCTCCGCGCCGTACGGACTCGAGGCGCTCGCCCGGGCCGGCACGATCGTCGTCCCGGCCTGGCGCTCGATCTCCCAGCCCCCGCCGGTCGAGGCGATCACCGCCCTGCGCAAGGCCCACCACGAGGGCGCCCGGATCATCGGACTGTGCACCGGCGCCTTCGTCCTGGCCGCCGCCGGACTGCTCGACGGCCGCCCGGCGACCACCCACTGGATGTACGCGCCGACGCTGGCCAAGCGCTACCCGCGGGTCCACGTCGACCCGCGCGAGCTCTTCGTCGACGACGGTGACGTGCTCACCTCGGCCGGCACCGCCGCCGGCATCGACCTCTGCCTGCACGTGGTGCGCAGCGACCACGGCGCCGAGGCGGCCAACGCGCTGGCCCGCCGCCTGGTGGTGCCGAGCCGCCGCGGCGGCGGAGGACAGGCCCAGTACATCGATCAGTCTTTACCTGAGGAGATCGGCAACGACCCGCTGGCCGAGGTGGTCACCTGGGCGCTGGAGAACCTCAACCAGCAGTTCGACGTCGAGGTGCTGGCGGCTCGCGCGTACATGAGCCGGCGCACCTTCGACCGGCGGTTCCGCACGCTCACCGGCAGTGCGCCGCTGCAGTGGCTGATCACCCAGCGGGTGCTCCAGGCGCAGCGGCTGCTGGAGACCTCGGAGCTGTCGGTGGACGACGTCGCGCGCCGGTGCGGGTTCCGTTCACCGGTGGCGCTGCGCGGGCACTTCCGCCGCCAGCTCGGGGTCTCCCCGGCCGCGTACCGGACCGGCTACCGGGCGCGTCGCCCCGGTCAGCAGCCGCCCACCCCGACCGGGGTGCTCGGCGACCTGCGGCTGTCCGGAGCGCTGCCGCACCCGGCGGGCGCGGTCGCTCCGGCGGGCGGTCCGTTCGGCGGGGCGCACGGGGGGCCGGCGGCGCAGCCGTTCCCGGCCGGTCCGGGGGCGCCGGTGCCGGTCGGCCAGCACGGACAGCCGGTGCCGCACGGCCAGCAGATCGGGCACGGCCAGCCCGGCGGCTTCGGCCCCGGCCAGGTCGGGACGCCGGCCGGTCCGGCCTTCCACGCCCGCGCCGGTCAGCCGTACCCGCACCAGCAGGCCTCGCAGCAGTCGCACCCCGGGCAGCAGGGTGCGGCCGGGCGCGGTCCGCTGCGGGGGCCGGTGGTCCCGCCGCAGGCAGGGCCGGGGGCGGGGGCGGGAACCGGGCGTCCGTCGCGCACCGCCGAGCACGCGGCGGCGGAGGACGGCGCCCCCCAGCCGGGGGTGCGCGGCCCCGGCCAGGGGCACCGGAGCGCGGCCGAGCGGCCCGCGGACGAGCCCGGTTCGGCCGGGCGCGGGCACGGTGCGGCCACCGGACGGATGCCGGCCCAGCCCGGACAGCCGGGCTCCGCCCCGGGTGAGCTCCGCGGTCGCCAGGCCCGGGCTCCGCAGGTCCGCGGCCAGGCCGGCCGGCCCGCGGCCGAGGGCGCCCGACCGGCGCGCGAGGTCCGGACCGGACGGGACGGCCACCCGGTCCGGGCCGGCCGGGACGGCGAGCACCCGGACGGCCCCGGCACGCACGACGGGCCGGAGGAGCACCGAACCGAGGCACCCCGCTCGGCTCCACCGGTCCCCGCGGCGCGTGATCGCGCCGTAGGGTGAGTTGTGTGAATGACCGTTTGGTATGGATCGACTGTGAGATGACCGGCCTCGACCTCGACCAGGACGCCCTGGTCGAGGTCGCGGTGCTGGTGACGGACTCCGAGCTGAACATCCTCGGCGAGGGTGTGGACGTCATCATCCGGCCGCCGGCGGAGGCGCTGGCGAACATGCCCGAGGTGGTGCGCGAGATGCACACCTCCTCCGGGCTGCTGGAGGAGCTGGAGCAGGGCGTGACCCTGGCCGAGGCCGAGGCGCGGGTGCTCGCCTACGTGCGCGAGCACGTGCCGGAGGCCGGGAAGACCCCGCTGTGCGGCAACTCGGTGGCCACCGACCGCGGCTTCCTGGCCCGGGACATGCCGGCCCTGGAGAAGCACCTGCACTACCGGATCGTGGACGTCTCCTCGATCAAGGAGCTGGCCCGGCGCTGGTACCCGAAGGCGTACTACAACAGCCCGCCGAAGGGCGGCAACCACCGGGCGCTCGCCGACATCCGGGAGAGCATCGACGAACTGCGGTACTACCGCGAGGCGGTGTTCGTCCCGCAGCCCGGCCCGGACGCCGACACCGCGCGGGCGATCGCCGCGAAGTACCGGGCCCCGGCGAGCTGAGCCCGGGCCGCGGGTCTCCCCCGCGGCCCCGCCGGGAGCGCCCGGCCCGGAACCACCCGCCGGGAGCGCCCGGCCGGAAACCCCCAGGAGCCACCGGGAACCGCCCGGCGGACCCCGTCGGAGGGTCGGGGAGGGTGCCCGCGTCCGCCGGAAGGAAACCCTGGCGCGAGCACCCTCTCGGATCCTGTAGAGTTCTTCCTGTCGGAACGGGAACGCGAGAGCGGGAACGGACCGGACAGATGGTGGGTGTAGCTCAGTTGGTAGAGCACCTGGTTGTGGTCCAGGTGGCCGCGGGTTCGAGTCCCGTCACTCACCCCAGAGCCTGAGGGGCCGATCTCTTCAAGAGATCGGCCCCTCAGGCGTTTTCGCGTTCCCTCAGGCGTGCACGGCCTCAACTGCACGCCCCCGCCCGGATGTGCGCTCCCTCACACGCCCGTCGGGCCGGCTTTCCGCCCACCCCCTGCCGCCGGAAGCTACTGGCTAGTAACATCGTCGCCATGACCACTCCCCAGATCGGCAAGCTGCTCGACGACACCGTGCCGATGGCGCGCACCCTCAAGCTGGAGTACCTGGAGACCACCCCGGAGCGCGCCGTGCTCCGGCTCCCGGACCAGCCCGCGTACCACAACCACGTCGGCGGCCCGCACGCCGGCGCGATGTTCACCCTGGCCGAGTCCGCCAGCGGCTGCATCGTGCTCGCCGCCTTCGGCGACCAGCTGTCCCGGGCCGTGCCGCTCGCCGTGAACGCCGAGATCGCGTACAAGAAGCTCGCCATGGGCGAGGTCACCGCCACCGCCGTGCTCGGCCGCCCGGCCGCCGAGGTCGTCGCCGAGCTGGACGCCGGCGGCCGCCCCGAGTTCCCGGTCACCGTCGAGATCACCCGCGCCGACGGCGCCGTCACTGGCGTGATGACGGTCACCTGGACCCTGCGCCCCAACTCCTGACCGCCACGCGGTCGGTGGCCCCGGGAACACCGGCCCCGGGGCCACCCGCACGATGACTGTCCGTGACAGCGGGCGTGACCTCACCACCCGGCCGCTCGTTCTCGATTCACGTGCGAGCCAATCACGCGACCAAGCCCCAGGAACCCGCCCCCCGCGGCGTCGCCGGAGCCCACCGCGGGTTCGCCCGGCGGCTGCCCCGCCCCCGGGTTCTCGCGGCCGCCGGGGCCCTGCTCGCACAGCTCTGGGGCTTCGGCGCCCCCGGGGCGTGCGCGGCCGCCGCCGACCCGCTGCCGGACCCGGCCCGGCCCGCCGTCCGCCGTACGCCGAACCTCACACCCTCCCTCGACCGGCCGGTGCTCGACGGACCCGCCCTCGACGGGCAGTCAGCCGAACGCCCCGTCGGGTCCGGTCCGTCGGCGGACCGACCGCCGGACCGCTCCCCCGGGCCCACCGGGGAGCCGGCCGGCGACGGACCGGCCGGTGGGATCGACGGAGTCGCCGGAGCGGCCGGCGACACCCTCCAGGAACGCATCCGGGCCGGCGGACTGCCCCTGCCCGGCCAGCGGGCGGCCGTCCCCGACGCCTTCGCGCTCGCCTCCGGTCTGCTCGGCACCGTCCCCGGCCGGGCCCGGCCGGACGGCCCCCGCACCTCCCGCGAGGGCGGGCCCGAGGAGCCGACCGCCGCCGGACGCCACGCCGGCACCACCCTGTCCACCGTGCCCCGGCAGCGCGCGGCCACCTCGGAACCACCGGTCCGGGAGGCGGCGGCCACCACCGCGGACGAGGCCGGGCCCGCCACCGCGCCCGGCGGGACGGCGGGCCCCGCGGATTCCGCCGGAGCCCGCCCCGGCGGGACACCCGAGGAGGTGGCCGTCGCCGACACCGTCGCGGCGGCCGCCTCCGGTGACGGCTCCGCCACCGCGACCGCCGTCCTCGCCCCCATCGCCGCCGGACTGCTGCTCACCGGGGCGGCCATGTGGAAGCACCGCGGACTGCCGCGCGGCCACTGAGCGGACGCGGGCACAGGAACAGGCCCAGGCGCCCTGGGCGCCTCCCCCGCGCTCGCACCTCCGCTACGGCGCGGCCGGGTCCAGGACCAGCTGCGGGAGTTCACGCCCCGGGATCGAGCCGGACGGGACGCTGCCGACCCGGGTGGCGCCCATCGCGAGGTAGAACGGCTCGGCGTTCGGGTCGGAGTCGATGGTGAGCCGGCGCAGGCCCAGCTCCGCGGCCATCCCCCGGGCACGCTCGAACAGCGCGCGGCCGACGCCCCGGCCGATCGCCTCGGGCTCGACGAAGAGCAGGTCCAGTGACCCGGTGGGCGGCGCGCCGGAGACCGAGACGAACCCCAGCAGCCGCCCGGCGTCCTCGGCCACCACCGTGGCCGACCCTTCGATCACACCGGCGTCCACGGCCAGCTCCGCCCGGCAGGCGGCCATGAACGCCTCGTCGTAACCCCAGTACGCCTTGGAGCGCAGCGCGATGCCGGTGAGCAGCCCGGCCTCCTCCGGCCTGGCCGGTCTGATCTCCATGGCGCCTCCTCGGGCATGTGCGCACGCGCGTTCCGGACGGCCGGCGGCCGGACGACGGCGCCATTGTCGGCCGCGGTCCGGTCGTCCGCCAGCGCTTTTACGGCGGGCCGTCCGGGACGGGCGGCCCCTGCCGGACGCCCGTCGTCAACGGAACACCCCGGGCGGCGGTTCCGGCGACGGGGCCGCCGTGGCGTCCGTCGCCGGAACGGCACCGGCGGCGAAGTCGGTGAGGGCGCGGCCGTGTTCCACCCGGGCGTGGGCCGAGTCGGAGGCGGCGCGGCGGGTCAGGTCGGCGATCGGGAGCGGCGTGTGGGCGGCGGCCAGGACGAGGTTGCCGAAGCGCTTGCCGCGCAGCACGGCGGGGTCGGCGATCAGGCACAGTTCGGGGAAGACCGCGGCGAGGGTGGCGACCTGGGAGCGGGCGAAGGGCAGGGCCCCGCCGTCGGCGATGTTGGCGGTGTACCAGCCGCCGGGGGCGAGGGCCCGGGCGGCGAGGGTGGTGAATTCGACGGTGGTGCAGTGGGCCGGGGTGCGGGCGCCGGAGAAGACGTCGGTGATCACCAGGTCGACGCTGCCCTCGGGGGTGCGTTCCAGCACGCCGCGGGCGTCCGCTCCGCGCACCTTGATCTGCCAGCCGCGCTCCAGCGGCAGTTCGGCGCGGACGAGTTCGGTGAGCGCGGTGTCGATCTCGGCGACCTGCTGGCGGGAGCGCGGCCGGGTCGCGGCGGTGTAGCGGGCCAGGGTGAGGGCGCCGCCGCCGAGGTGCAGGACGGTGAGCGGGCGGCCGGGCGGGGCGACCAGGTCGATCAGGTGGCCGAGCCGGCGCTGGTACTCGAAGCCGAGGCGGGTCGGGTCGGCGAGGTCGACCAGGGACTGCGGGGCGCCGTCGATCAGCAGTGACCAGGCGGCGGGCCGGTCGCGGTCGGGGCGCAGTTCGGCGAGCCCCGAGCCGACGGGACGGCTGAGCGGCCCCTGGGCGTGGGTGCGTCCGCCCGGTCCGGTGGTGGCTGCCGGCTCCGGGCCGCGCGCGGCTCTGCTGCTTCGTCCCATGGCGGCCATTATCGCCGCCCGGGCGGGACGGTCCCTGGTCCGGGGCGTGCCGCGGGGGCCCGGCCGGAGGCTCGCGGGCCCGGCGGGATCCGCGCGGAACGCCCGCTAGAACGGGCCGAGGCCGCCGGCGGTGAGCGTGCAGGCGGCCTCGCAGAGGGCGGAGCGGAGCACCCAGGCGTCGGTGTGACGCGCGGTGCGGCCGGCGCCGGAGGGCGGGATCACCCAGCGCGGGTCGGCGGCTGCGGGCACCAGGGCGCCCGCGGTACAGGAGCTGCCGGGCAGGTGCCAGGTCTCCCAGGTGCCGGCCGGGACGAGGAAGGAGACGGTGCTGCCGTTGCGGCTCTGCAGGACGGCCCCGCAGGCGCGGCGCAGTCTCAGGATGTCGACGGCCTCCAGGCCGTGCCGCAGGGCGACGGTCACGGTGTCGCAGGCGGTGACGAGGGCGCCCTCGTCGGGGGCGGTGCGCTCGCGTCGGATGCCGCCGCGGGAAACGCGGCCGCCCTCGATCCGTCCCGGGGCGGAGGCCCGGTCCTCGGAGGGTTCGGGGAGCAGGGCGGGCGCCGCACCGGCGAGCACTCCCCCAGGGAGGGGTCGGTACCGCGGCAGTCCGGTGGCCATCATGGGCACTCCTGTACCTCGTCGGGTCCGGAAGCACAGCCGTTGGGAGGGCCGCCGGGCTGGGACGGGCCGGGCGACGGCATGGGCTTCTCCTCGCACCAGGACAACGCGGCGGCCGTACCGCGGGCCACGGGGCGCATTACAGCAAGGCATGGCATTTCATGGCAGATATCCCGCAACTTCGCCCTTTTTGCCCTGGGTTGCCAGCACATGTCCTGCAAACCCAATGTGCCCGAACGGTGACTCCGAGTACTCTCTGCGCCATGGCAGCCACCCCACCGGCCGAGCCGAACCGACCGTCCCCCAACACCGTGATGCGCGCACTGCGCGGCGACCGCTCACCCGGCGAGTTCGCCACGGCCGTCCGCCGGGCCGCCCGCGAGATCGGGGAGCACGTGTCCTGCGACGCCCGCTACGTCGGGCGGGTCGAGTCCGGTGAGATCCGCTGCCCCAACTACGCCTACGAGCGGGTGTTCCGGCACATGTGGCCGGACCGCACGCTCACCGACCTCGGCTTCGCCCCCCGGACCTCCGTCCGCCGCCGCCCGGCGAACGGACCCGGCGGACGGAACCAACCCCCTCCGCTCCACCCGCCGTTCCCGCCCCTGCCCGCCCCGCGCTCACCACTCTCCACTCAACTCCCGTACGCTGCCTCGCCGTACGCGGATCCAGCCGCTCCGCACGGGCTCGCCCGGCCGAGTCCCGGGACGGTGCCCCGGGGGCCCGATGGATCGCCCAACCTCGACGAGGAGAACGACGACGTGCGTCGCCGTACGTTCCTGGCCGGCGGCACCACCGCGCTGGCCGCCGTGATCGGCATCGACCGACCGGCCGCGGCCGCCGGCCGACCGGTCGGCACCGACGGCGCCTCCGGTGCGCTCACCGGTCAAGGCGCCTTCCCCGGCGCGGAGTTCACCGCGCCCTCACTGCTCGGCGGTGACCCGCTGGTGCCCGGCCGGCCCGGGCCGGTGGCGCCGCTGCGCCGGGTCGGCGCCACCGAGGTGCTCGGCGTCGAACAGGCCGTCCGGGACATCCGGCTGGCCGACGACGCGCACGGCGCCGACGCCCTCTACGAGCTCGCCGGGCAGTCGCTGCGCAACGCGTACGTCCTGCTCAACGAGTGCGAGTACAGCCCCGAGACGGAACGCCGGCTCCAGGCCGGGGCGGGCGAACTCGCCATCTCCGTCGGCTGGTTGGCGCACGACTCGAACCGGCTCGCGGACGCCCGGTCGTTCTACTCCGAGGCGCTCGCCACCGCCCGGATGGCCGCCGACCCCGCCCTGGAGGCGCACGTCTTCTGCAACAGCGCCTTCCTCGCCCGGGACGCCGGACGCCCGCGCGAGGCGCTGCGCGCCGCCCAGGCCGGGCAGGTCGCCGCCCGGGGCCTGGGCTCCGAACGGCTGCTCGCGCTGCTGGCCATGCGCGAGGCCGGCGCCTGGGCGCTGCTCCAGGACCGCCTCTCCTGCGAGCGGGCGCTCGGCCGGGCGTACTCCCTGTTCGACAGCGGGCCCGGCGAGCGGGACCCGGAGTGGATGTCCTTCTTCGGCGAGGCCGAGATCGCCGGCCTCCAGTCGCAGTGCTGGTCGGCGCTCGGCGACTGGGACCGCGCCAGCGAGCAGGCCGGGCTGGCGATAGCGCTCCAGAAACCGCACTTCGTCCGCAACCGGGTGCTCTACACCGCCGAACTGGCCCACGACCGGCTCGGCCGCGGGGACCTCGCGGGCGCGGCGCACCACGGCTCGGCGGCCGTCGCGCTGTTCGGCGCCGTCCGCTCGGCCCGGATCCGCAGCATGCTCGCGGACACCGCCGGGCGGCTGCGGCCGCACGTCGCGGTGCCCGAGGTGCGCCGGTTCCTGACCGACTACGACCGGGCGGCGGCCTGAGCCCCACCGCGCCGGGCGCCGGGGACGCGGCGGGTCCCGGAGCTGCCCCGGGAACCCGCCGACGGACCACGGGGCCGGGGTCAGTGCCCGGCGGCCGGGCCCTCCAGGTGGGACAGGTCGTTCCAGACCTCCACCGCCGGAGCGCCGTACTCCCAGGACAGCACGCAAAGCGCGGCCGTGCCGAGCTTGAACCGCTGGGCGTACTCGGGCGGCAGGCCCAGCCAGCGGGCGGTGAGGATGCGCAGCAGGTGGCCGTGGGCGAACAGGACGACGTCCCGGTCGGCGCAGTGCATCACGGTGGTGTCCGGTGCCGGGACGCCGTGCTCCTCGTTGAGGCCCGCCAGGAAGGCGTCCACCCGGGCGGCCACCTCGGAGAGCTTCTCGCCGCCGGGCACCCCGTCGCGCCAGATCAGCCAGCCGGGGTGGTCGGTGGCCCGGATGTCCGCGCCGGTGCGGCCCTCGTACGCGCCGTAGTCCCACTCCATGAGCTCGGGGCGCTCCACCGCGCGGTCGCCGAAGCCGGCCAGCTCGCAGGTCTCCTTGGCCCGGCCGAGCGGGCTGGTGTAGACGAGCGCGTCCGGCAGCCCGTTCCAGGGGGCCTTGGCGAGGCGGGCGCCGAGGGCCCTGGCCATCGCCCGGCCCTCCTCGGTCAGCGGGATGTCGGTGCGGCCGGTGTGGCGGCCGGTGGCGGACCACTCGGTCTCGCCGTGGCGGACCAGCACGATGCGGGCGGGCATGAGGGCTCCTAGCGACAGGGGCGGTGGCAACGGTCGGTCTCACCATTGAGCACCGGGCTCCATGATCCCCCACCCGGGCGGCGGCCACGATCCCGGGGCCCGTCCCGGCGGGCGCCCCGGCGGGACGGGACCGCCGGCCGGACCCAGCGGCCGGTGACCGCCGCCGGCACCTCCGCCAACGGCCGGTCCGCACCGCGTTGTCGGACCCGGATGCGACACTGGGCCGCACCATGAACGTCTCGACGAACGTGCCGCCCGGCGGTCCCGCTGAGCCGCTCGCAGCGCGGCTCGCGGAGCTGCGCGGTCCGGCCCCGCAGCGCAGTCTGAACGCCCGCTCCCTCGCCGCGCTCGCCGCCAATCCGGGCTGCCACCGCCGCGCCGTGCTCGACGCGGCCGGGGTGGACAAGTCCGCGCTGGCGGCCCGGCTCGGCCGCCCGGCCCCC
The DNA here is from genome assembly GCF_053594915.1 of Kitasatospora sp. NPDC002543. NCBI lineage: Bacteria > Bacillati > Actinomycetota > Actinomycetes > Kitasatosporales > Streptomycetaceae > Kitasatospora > Kitasatospora sp. NPDC002543. The sequence continues at coordinate 20,929 of NZ_JBSFWR010000097.1, forward strand.
TTCGGCCAGTCCCCCTTCGCCATCGCCCGCGGCGTGATCTTCGAGTCACGGCTGAAGGCCGACGGCTACGCCCCGCTGCTGGAGCCGCTCCGCCACCACCTGGGCGTCCCGGCGGAGGGCCACACCCCGCTCCTGGTGCCGGACCTGCTGCACCGCTCCGGGCCGGCCGTGCGCGCCGACCGGACGGCCGAGGCACTGGCCCGGGCCGCCGCCGACCCGGAGGCCTGGACGCTGCTGGACCACCCGATGCTGCGCCTGGAGGTGGCCGGCAGCACCGCCTACCTGGAGCCGGACGCGCTGGTGGTGCACGACGGACGGTGCACCGTGGTGGAGATCAAGTCCTTCCCGGTGCTGGACGGCACCGCGGACCCGGCCAAGGTCGGTGCCGCCGCCCGGCAGGCCGCCGTGTACGTGCTCGCGCTCCAGCACGCCGCCGCCACCGCGGCCGGGCAGCCGCTCGCCGAGGACCCGTACACCGAGCAGCGGCTGCCGGGCAGCCCGCGCACCAGCGTGCTGCTGGTCTGCCCGAAGGACTTCGGCAACCGGCCGACCGCGGTCGCCGTGGACGTCCGGCGCGAACTGGCCGTCACCCGGCGCCAGCTGAGCCGGCTGACCGGCATCGGCCGGCTGCTGGAGGTGCTGCCGCCCGGCGCCGACTTCGACCTGGCCGCGGACGAGGCCGGCGCGCCGGCCCGGAGCGCCGAGCAGCTGGCCGCCTCGGTCGAGGCGGTGCCCGCCGCGTACAGCCCGGACTGCCTCTCCACCTGCGAGCTCGGCTTCCACTGCCGTGCCCGGGCCCGCTGCGACGACCGGGTCGAGCAGCTCGGCCGGGGCGTGCGCGGCGAGCTGGGCAGCATCCGTACGGTCGCCGGGGCACTGGCCGCCGCCGGCACCAAGAGCGGGGACCTGGACGACGCGGACGACGCCGCCGAACGCCTGGCCTACGCGGCCGCCCTGCGCGCCGAGGCCCTGGGAACGGCCGCCCTGGGCACGACGGTGCTGGGAGCGGAAGCATGAGCGAGCGCAGCGAGCTCATCATCAACAGGTGCGCGTGGGCGAATGCCCCCGCCGAGCACAGCGAGGCGGGCGCATGAGTCTCCTGACCACCCTCGCCCGGCTGGAGGCCGTGCGCAGCGGCCGGGCCGAGCCGCTGGCCACCGTGCGGCACCGGCACCTGTCCGACCGCCCGATGGTGCTGGTCCCGCTGACCGCCGCCGGCGAGGCGGGCGCGCCGCTCGCGGTGCTGCTCGGCACCGACCGGGACGCGCCGCGGCTGCACCTGGTGCCCCAGCCGCTGAACCGCACCCTGCGGTTCGACTTCCTGGCCGAGCTGGCCGCCGACCTGCTGCCGTACCTGGAGTCCTTCGCCGAGGACGTCGAGCAGATCGAGGGTTCCGAGAAGGACCCGGAGACCGGCGAGAAGACCCAGGTGTTCCGCGAGCTGTGCGCGGACGCCCCGCAGCTGATCGTGCCGAACGGCGCGGGCGTGCACCACCTCGCCCTGATCGGCCGCTCGACCCGCTTCCGCCGCACCGCCGAGGACGAGGAGCCGGGCCCGTACCCGGCGCCGGTCCGGGTGCCGCTGCTCGGCCGCTGGCTGACCCACCTCACCGACCGCGCGCAGGTGCCCGGTTCCTCGCTGCTGCTGCCGATGACCGGCCTGCTGGCCCGGCACTGGGCGACCGGCCAGAGCCACCTGGAGGACCAGCACCTGGCGGCCCGGCTCGCCTGGCACCGCCCGCCGCCCGGTCTGAGCGGCGCGCAGGCGGCCGAGCTGGCCGAGTCCGCCCGGGACGACCGGGGGCAGCTGCTGCACCCGCCGGCCGGCCCGGCCACCGATCCCCGCTTCGACGAGTCGGTGCTCGCCCCGGCGATCACCCGCTACGACTCCGCCGTGAGCGCCCTGCAGCACAGCACCGAGCAGCGCGACGAGGCCGCGGCCGCCCGTGCCCGGGCCGCCGTGCGGGCCGCGGTGGCGGCGCTGGAGGAGGTGCTGACGGCCGTCCTGCTGCCCACCTGGCGGGACGTCTGGCAGGGCCTGGACCTGCTGCGCGGACTCCCGCCGGCCGGTCACCTGGAGGAGCGCTGGACGGGCGACCGCTGGTCCTACACCGGCCACCGGGACCGGCTGGCGGCCGGTGAGCCGCCGCAGCCCCGGCAGGACGACGCCGTCACCGCCGCCCGCAAGCTCGCCCAGCGCGAGCGCGAGCAGACCCGCCTCGACGTCCAGGAGGCGTTGGACGACCCGCTGGCGATGGCCGAGCACCGGCTGGCCGGTGAGGCGTTCAGCGGCGTGGTGACGGAGGTGGTGCCGGACTGGGACACCACCGGCCGCTCCCCCAAGCCGCGTCCGCTGGTCACCGTGCACACTGTCGACCGCCCGCACGCGGACCTCGGCCGGGAGGTGCACAGGGTGCACGGCCCGTCCGCGCAGAAGGCGGAGATCGTCGGGGTGGACGCGGCCGGGGGCACCATCACGGTGCGGGTGCTCTCCGGCATGGGCCGCCGGAAGGAGCCGGAGCCGGGCAGTCTGCCCGAGCCCGGCGACCAGGTCACCTTCACCCTGTTCGAGTTGACGGCTCGCCAGTCCGCGCCGCTGCCCGAGCCGGACGACACCCCCTGGACCCACGGCGGCCCGCCCGGTGCCGCCCCCGTGCCCGCCCCGTCCGTCTCCGAGGAGTGGGAGTGAACCGTCCGATGACCCCCGAGCAGGCCCCGGGTGCGGCCGCCGACGCCGCGGTGGCCCGGATCCTGGCGGCCACCGTCCGTCCGCCGGTCGGCGCTCCGCGCGGCGTGGTGGTGGACTCGCCGCCCGGCGCCGGGAAGTCGACGCTGGTGGTGCGGGCCGCGCGCGAGCTGGTCGAGGCCGGCGAGCGGCTGATGATCGTCGCCCAGACCAACGGGCAGGTGGACGACCTGGTCGGCCGACTGGCCGAGAAGGCACCGGAGTTGACGATCGGCCGGCTGCACGCCGCGGACTCCCGGCCGGGCCCGGAGGTGCTGAAGCACGCCAACGTGACGCCCTCCGACAAGGTCGCCGACCTGGTCGAGCACGACGTGGTGATCTCCACCTCGGCCAAGTGGCAGTGGGTGCGGGCCGAGGCCCCGTGGCGGCACGCGATCGTCGACGAGGCGTACCAGATGCGCTCGGACGCCCTGCTCGCGGTGGCCCGGCTGTTCGAACGGGCGCTGTTCGTCGGCGACCCGGGCCAGTTGGACCCGTTCACGGTCGTCGGCACCGAGCAGTGGGCCGGGCTGTCGTACGACCCGTCCGGCAGCGCGGTGGTCACCATGCTGGCGCACAACCCGGAGATCGAGCCGCACCGGCTGCCGGTCTCCTGGCGGCTTCCCGCCAGCGCCGCGCCGCTGATCTCGCGGGCCTTCTACCCGTACACGCCGTTCCGCTCCGGCACCGGTCCGGACGACCGCCGGCTGACGGCCGCGGTGCGCCCGGACGGATCGGCCCTGGACGCGGTGATCGACCGGGCCGCCGAGCACGGCTGGGCCCTGCTGGAGCTGCCCGCCCGGCACACCGTACGGACCGACCCGCAGGCCGTGGCGGCCGTCGCGGCCACCGTCCGCCGGCTGCTGGAGCGGGGGCTGACCGCCCACTCCGAGCAGGGCGGGGCCCCGCTGACCGCGGACCGGGTCGCCGTCGGCACCGCCCACCGGGACCAGGCGGCGGCCGTGCGCGCGGCGCTGCTCAAGGAGGGTGTTCCGGTGGACGGCGCGGCCGGCCCGGCCGTCACGGTGGACACCGCCAACCGTCTGCAGGGCCGTGAGTACGACGTGACCGTGGTGCTGCACCCGCTGTCCGGGCGCCCCGACGCGACCGCCTTCCACCTGGAGACCGGCCGGCTCTGCGTGCTCGCATCCCGGCACCGGCACGCCTGCATCGTGGTGGCCCGGGCCGGGATCGCCGAGCTGCTGGACGAGCACCCGGCCACCGAGCCGGTGCAGCTGGGTGTCCCGGTGGCGTTCCCGGACGGCTGGGAGGCCAACCACCAGGTGCTGCACCACCTGAGCGGCCACCGGGTCCGCCTGCGCTAGACCGGAATCAGCCGGGGGCGGCGGGGGCGGCCGGGGTCAGTCCTCGGTCTCGCAGATCGCGAAGGCCACCACCCGGCCCCGCTCCGCCTGCGCGCTCCACCCCCGGGCGTCGTCGGTGGGGCCGTCGGCGCGCACCGGGCCGTCCGCGTCCGGCTGGAGCCGGTAGCCGCCGCCGGTCAGGTGGGTGCCGGCCGGGCAGGTCGCGGTCGAGGGGCCGCCCGGTTCGCTCGGTTGCCCCGCGACCACCAGTGCCGTCTCGGCCGCCGCGGCGGGCGGGGCGGCCGAGGCGGCGATCGCGAGCAGGGCGCCCAGCAGGGACAGGACGGACAGGGCGAGGGCCGTGAGGACTCTTCTCACACGCATGGGTCTCTCCAGCTTGGTCGGACGGCCGGGTACACCGGGACAACCGGTTCGCACGCGATCCGGAAGCGCGGCGCACGAGTCGTGCGCCCGGCGCGCGCCGGGGAATAGCGCTCGCGTGCGCACCGTTCCGCTACCGGCCACCGCCGCGAGACAATGGACGGCGGCCACGACCGGGCGGCGCGGCCCGGCGCAGATTCGAACCACCCCCACCCGAGACCCGGAGGTGTCCGTCCATGCCCGACTCCCCAGAGTCGACCGAGCCCACCAGGCGCCTGCGTCCGGTGCAGCTGCTGTTCGAGCCGCAGTCCGCCGAACCCGAGCCGGAACGATTCTTCGACCTGGAGTCGATCGAGGACCCGGCGGAGCTGCTGCGCCGCTCCACGGAGCTGGCCCTGGCCTTCCGGGCCGCCGCCGAGCGGGCCACGGACTTCCAGGCGGTCGCCGCCGCCCAGCTCGCCGACCCGCGCCGGTTCGACGCGCTGTCCGACGCCGAGGTCGCCCGGCGGGCGGACTGGACCCCGGACTACGCCGCCAAGATGATCGAGTACGGCCGCACCCTGCTCCAGCCGCGCCGGCACGAGGACTGAGCCTCCCGCCCGCCGCCGGGCACGGGCCCCTGGCATATGCGCGGCGGGGAAGGGTACGCCGTCCCCCGCCGCGCTGTCCGGCGAACCGCGCTTTCCGTCCCGCCGGAGGCGCGCGCCGCGCAGGCTGCTCTCCGTGGAGATCTGGACGCAGCAGTCGGTGACGCGGCAAACCGCGATGTACCCGTCGGTGATGCACCCCTCGGTGGAGTGCGTCGGCGCGGCCGGGGAGGCCTGGCTCGCCTCCGCCAGCGAGTACCCGCGCAGCATGCGCGCCCTGTGGGAGAGCCGTCCGTGGGCGCCCTCGGTGCTGCCCTGCGGGCGAGCCTTCGACGTGATCAGCATGCCGGCGTTGTTCGGCCGCCGGGTGCTGGACGAACTGTGGGCGTCCGGTCCCGGCTGCGGACCGGTGGCCGTGCACCGGGGGCGGATGCTGCTGTTCGTCCAGCCGGGCGCGGCGCCCCGGCTGCGCCGGCTGCTCGCCTGGGAGGAGTGGGCCCGGGACGTGCCGCCGCTGCTGTGCCACGGCAAGGGGGACGCGGTGACCGTGCCGCCCCTGCAGCGGATGGTGAGCGGTCCGGACTCCCCCGGGCGGGGCGCCGGCCGGTGGATCGTCGCACCCGAGCAGCGCACTCCCCGGCTGCCGGGCGCCGCGGTGGTGCTCTGGGCCTGTGTCCGGGCGGCGCGGGAGCCGGGCGCGCCGGCTCCGGCCGGAACGGCCGTCGTGACCGGGGGGTGAACGCGGGGCGGCCGGTATTCGATTTTGGCTCGGCCGCACGGCGCTGCTAGAGTCTTCTCTGTCAGCAGGCGCCGCTAGCTCAGTTGGTTAGAGCAGCTGACTCTTAATCAGCGGGTCCGGGGTTCGAGTCCCTGGCGGCGCACAGACAGCCGGAAGGCCCTTCGCGAAAGCGGAGGGCCTTCCGGCGTTTCCGTCGGGGGCGCGAGCGGTCGGGCCGCCCGCCGGAGCGGACGGCCCGACCGGGGCTCAGCGGCCGCGCAGCGCGCGGTAGCGGGCGACCAGCCCGGCGGTGGAGCTGTCCAGCCGCTCGGTGCCCTCGCCGGTGAGCAGCACCGGCTCGATCCGCTTGGCGAGCACCTTGCCCAGCTCGACGCCCCACTGGTCGAAGGAGTCGATGTTCCAGACCGCGCCCTGGACGAACACCTTGTGCTCGTAGAGGGCGACCAGCTGGCCGAGCACCGAGGGGGTCAGCTCGCCGGCCAGGATGGTGGTGGTCGGGTGGTTGCCCTTGAAGGTCTTGTGCGGGACGAGCTCGGCGGGCACGCCCTCGGCCGTGACCTCCTCCGGGGTCTTGCCGAAGGCCAGCGCCTGGGTCTGGGCGAAGAAGTTGGCCAGCAGCAGGTCGTGCTGGGCGACCAGGCCGGGGAGCAGGTCGGCGACCGGCTTGGCGAAGCCGATGAAGTCGGCCGGGATGACCTTGGTGCCCTGGTGCAGCAGCTGGTAGTAGGCGTGCTGGCCGTTGGTGCCGGGGGTGCCCCAGACCACCGGGCCCGTCTGCCAGTCCACCGGGGTGCCGTCGCGGGTCACCGACTTGCCGTTGGACTCCATGTCCAGCTGCTGGAGGTAGGCGGTGAACTTGGACAGGTAGTGCGAGTAGGGCAGCACCGCGTGCGCCTGGGCGTCGAAGAACGCGCCGTACCAGACGCCGAGCAGGCCCAGCAGCAGCGGGACGTTCCGCTCCGCCGGGGCGGTGCGGAAGTGCTCGTCGACCAGGTGGAAGCCGTCCAGCATCTCGCGGAACGCGTCCGGGCCGATGGCGATCATCAGCGAGAGGCCGATCGCCGAGTCGTAGGAGTAGCGGCCGCCCACCCAGTCCCAGAACTCGAACATGTTGGCGGTGTCGATGCCGAAGTCCTGCACGCCCTGGGCGTTGGTGGACAGCGCCACGAAGTGCTTGGCCACCGCCTCGGTGCCGGCGTCCAGGCCGCCGAGCAGCCAGTCCCGCGCGGAGACCGCGTTGGTGATGGTCTCGATGGTGGTGAAGGTCTTCGAGGCGACGATGAACAGGGTCTCGGCCGGGTCGAGGTCGCGGACCGCCTCGTGCAGGTCGGCGCCGTCCACGTTGGACACGAAGCGGACGTCGAGGTCGCGCTTGGCGTACGAGCGGAGCGCCTCGTAGGCCATCGCCGGGCCGAGGTCGGAGCCGCCGATGCCGATGTTGACGACGGTGCGGATCGGCTTGCCCGTGTGGCCCTTCCACTCGCCGCTGCGGACCCGGTCGGCGAAGGCGGCCATCCTGTCGAGGACGGCGTGCACCGCCGGCACCACGTTCTCGCCGTCGACCTCGATCACGGCGCCGCGCGGGGCGCGCAGCGCGGTGTGCAGGACCGCCCGGTGCTCGGTGTTGTTGATCTTCTCGCCGCGGAACATGGCGTCCCGCAGCCCGGCGACGCCGGTGGCGGCGGCCAGCTCGCGCAGCAGCTCCAGCGTCTCGTCGGTGACCAGCTGCTTGGCGTAGTCCACGTGCAGGTCGCCGACCTGGAGGGTGTAGCGGCGGCCGCGCTCCGGGTCGGCGGCGAACAGCTCACGCAGGTGGGTGTCGCCCAGTTCGGCCCGGTGCTTGGCCAGGGCGGCCCACTGCGGGGTGCGGTCCAGCGGGGTACGGGCGTCGGCGCGGGTCTCCGACATCGGTGGGTCCTCGATTCATCTGGGTGCAGAAACCGGCAGGGCCAGGCGTGAGGGTTTCGCCGAGGTCGTGCGGGTACTGGTGGTGCGCCGACTCCGTTGACGGCCTGCCCGGGCTCAGCCTATGCAACCCCGGAGCCGGTCGCGCACATTCCGCCCCGCGCGCGCGGGCAGTGCGCCCACGGGGAGTGGACGGCCCGTCACGACGGCCCGTCGAACCGGTCCGGAGCCGGTCGAGCCGGTCCGCCGCGACGGTCGAGACGGCAGCGACGGCAGCCACGGGTCGCGACGTCCCGTCACTTCCGCTCGGACCGCAGGTCGAGTCCGCGCAGCACCTGGTCGACCAGTTCCGGATCGGCGCCGAGCTCGCTGCGGGCCGCGAGCATCTCCCGGCGGGAGGCCGCGATCATCTCCTGCTCGACGTCCCGGGCGGCCCGCCACTGGGCCATCCGCTGCTTGGCCTCGGCGGCCTCCTCCTCGGCGTAGTTCTCCGGGCAGAGCCGGGCCAGCCGGTCGTGCTGGCGGTCCCGCAGCCGGTCGGCGACCTCGGCGGGCAGCCGGTCCTGCTCCTCCAGCTCGCCGAGCCTGGTGAGCCCGGCCTTGGCGGCCCGCCACCAGAGCTGGCGCACGGCCTGCTCGTGCTTGTCCTGGTCGATGTCCAGTTCGAACCGCTTGGCCAGCCAGGGCAGGGTGAGGCCCTGGACCAGCAGGGTGAAGAGCACGACGCTGAAGGCGATGAAGACCAGCCGGCCGCGCTCGGGGAAGTCCTCGCCGGAGTGCAGGGTGAGCGGGATGGCGAGTGCCAGGGCCACGGTCGCCACCCCTCGCATGCCGGACCACCAGAGGATCACGCTCTCCTTCCAGCTGAACGGCGTGTCCTCCTCGTCGCCGGAGCGCAGCTTCTTCGACAGCCAGCCGGCCGGCAGCAGCCAGAGCAGCCGGACCCCGACGACCACCGCGATGACCACGGCCGCGTCGCCGAGGAAGCCCGTCCAACCGCTGCCGGCCTCCTTGAGCACGGTGGCCAGCTCCAGGCCGATCAGGCCGAAGGCGACGCCGGTGATCAGGATCTCGACGACCTCCCAGAAGGCGTTGCCGACCAGCCGGTAGGCGACGGCGTCCGCGTCGGAGGCCCGCTCGGCGAGGTAGAGCGCGCAGATCACGACGGCGAGCACGCCGGAGCCGTGGATCTCCTCGGCCAGGGTGTAGGCGGCGAAGGGCACCAGCAGGTTGAGCGCGACCTGCTGGGTCGGGTCGTCCAGGCGCTCGGCGAGCTTGGTGTTGACCCAGCCGAGCGCGACGCCGACCACGACGGCCAGCACCGCGGACAGCACGAAGCGCAGCACCGCGTCACCGGCCGAGAAGTCGCCGCTGACCATGGCCTCGATGGACAGCGAGTAGATGACGATCGCCGTGACGTCGTTGAACAGCCCCTCGCTCTCCAGGATCGCGACCAGGCGGCGGGGCAGCCCGACGCTGCCGGCCACCGCGACGGCGGCGACCGGGTCGGGCGGGGAGACGAGCGCGCCGACCGCGATCGCGGCGGCCAGCGGCAGGGTGGGCAGCAGCCAGTGCACGGTGCCGGCCACGGCGACGGTGGTGACCACCACCAGGGCGACCGCCAGCAGCAGGATCGAGCGGGCGTTGGCCTTGAAGTAGCGCACCGAGGAGCGTCTGGCCACCGCGAAGATCAGCGGGGGCAGGACCAGCGGCAGGATCAGCTCGGGCTCGATGGTGACGTCCGGGATCTGCGGCACCAGCGCCATGACGATGCCGAGCAGCGTCATCAGCACCGGTTGCGGCACTCCGGTCTTCCGCCCGAGCGGCATGGTCACCACGGAGGCGAGCAGCACCAGGAAGAACAGGGGCAGCTGGCCCACGGGGAGGTTCCTCTCGACGACGGACGGCTGAGCGCCGTCCAGGATAAATCTGACAATGTGCCCATCCGTGTCGACACGCTGAACAACAGTTTGACCTCAAGCGCACTTCAGGGCGCAGGATCATCGGCATCGGAAGGATCGAGAAGGGGTGGGAACGGGATGAAGGCTGTCACCGTGACGGGGAACGGCGGTCCGGAGGTCCTGCGGGTCACGGAGGTGCCCGACCCGGAGCCCGGGCCGGGCGAGGTGCGGGTGCGGGTGTACACGGCCGGGGTGCAGCCGGTGGACCTCGCGATCCGCGAGGGCTTCCGACCGCCGGGGACGGCGGTCGAGCCCCCGTTCGTCCTCGGCAACGAGTTCGCCGGAGTCGTGGACGCGCTCGGCCCGGACACCGACGGCTGGCGGATCGGGGACGAGGTGCTGGGCTTCCGGGTGCTGGGCTGCCAGGCCGACCGGGTCACGGTGGGCGCCGACCGCCTGGTGGCCAAGCCCGCCGGGATGCCGTGGGAGCAGGCCGGCTCGCTCTCCGCCTCCGGCCAGACCGCCCACGTGGCGCTCACCGAGCTCGGCGTCGGCCCGGGCGACACCGTGCTGGTGCACGGCGCCGCGGGCGGGGTCGGCACCGTCGCCGTCCAGCTGGCCCGGGCCCTGGGCGCCACGGTGATCGGCACCGCGAGCGAGCGCAACCACGCGTACCTGCGGGAGCTGGGCGCGGTGCCGGTCGCCTACGGCGAGGGTCTGGTCGAGCGGGTGCGGGCGGTGGCGCCGCAGGGGGTGACCGCGGCCTTCGACGCCGCCGGGCGGGGCGCCCTGGAGGCCTCCGTCGAGCTGGTCGCCGACCGGGACCGGATCGGCACCGTGGTCGACTACCCGGGTGCCGAGCGGCTGGGCGTCCGGGGGCTGCGGGGCGAGCGGACGGCGGGGCGGCTGGCCGCGCTGGTGGAGCTCTGGGAGGCCGGCGGGCTGCGGCTGGAGGTCGAGGAGTCGTTCCCGATCGAGCGGGTCGCCCAGGCGCACCGGCTGGTCGGCGCCGGGCACGTGCGGGGCAAGGTGGTGCTGACCATGTGAGCGCGCCGGCTCCCCGCTCCGGGCCGATTGTGAGTTTCAGCCGCTGACCAGGTAATGTTCTCCACGTCAGCAGGCGCCGCTAGCTCAGTTGGTTAGAGCAGCTGACTCTTAATCAGCGGGTCCGGGGTTCGAGTCCCTGGCGGCGCACAGACAGCCGGAA
>NZ_JBSFWR010000098.1:0-31534 GCF_053594915.1 Kitasatospora sp. NPDC002543
CGACTCCCCGGCGACCAGGGCGCGGACCAGCTCCGCGGTGGCCTTCTCGCCGGTGTCGGACAGCACGACCCCGTTGTGGATCCACTGCCAGACCTGCGAGCGGGAGATCTCGGCGGTGGCGGCGTCCTCCATCATGTTGAAGATGCCGACGGCCCCGAGGCCTCGCAGCCAGGCCTCGATGTAGCGGATGCCGACCTGGACGGCGTTGTGCAGCCCCGCACGGGTGCAGGTGCCGCCGGCCCCGGCGATGTCGAGCAGTTGGGCGGCGGTCACCGGCTCGGCCGGGCCGGGGGCGTCCTTCTGGTGGGGCCGCTCGCCGAGCACCGTGTCGAAGGAGGCCCGGGCGACCGGCACCAGGTCGGGGTGGGCGACCCAGGAGCCGTCGAAGCCGTTCCCGGCTTCGCGGTCCTTGTCCGCCTTGACCTTCTCCAGCGCGGCCGCGTTGACCTCGGGGTCGCGGCGGCTCGGGATGAACGCGGCCATGCCGCCGATCGCGTGGGCGCCGCGCTTGTGGCAGGTCCGCACCAGCAGCCGGGTGTAGGCGGCCATGAACGGCGAGGCCATGGTCACGCTGTTGCGGTCCGGCAGGACGTAGTGGGCGCCGGCGTCGCGGAAGTTCTTGACGATCGAGAACAGGTAGTCCCAGCGCCCGGCGTTGAGGCCGGCCGCGTGGTCGCGCAGCTCGTAGAGGATCTCGTCCATCTCGAAGGCCGCGGTGATGGTCTCGATCAGCACGGTCGCCCGGATCGTGCCGTACGGGATCCCGAGTTCGGCCTGGGCGTGGGTGAACACGTCGTTCCACAGCCGGGCTTCGAGGTGGCTCTCGGTCTTCGGCAGGTAGAAGTACGGGCCGGAGTTGGGGTCCTCGGCGCCCTTGGCCAGCAGCCGGGCGGCGTTGTGGAAGAAGTAGAGGCCGAAGTCGACGAACGCGCCGGCCACCGGGGTGCCGTCGACCAGCAGGTGGTTCTCGTCCAGGTGCCAGCCGCGCGGGCGGACCACCACGGTGGCGAGCTCGGCGGCGGGCTTGAGGGTGTAGGCCTTGCCGGCCGAGCTGGTGAAGTCGATCCGGCCCTCGAAGGCGTCGACCAGGTTGACCTGGCCGCCGATCACGTTCTCCCAGGTCGGGGAGGTGGCGTCCTCGAAGTCGGCGAGCCAGACCCGCGCCCCGGAGTTGAGCGCGTTGATGACCATCTTGCGGTCGGTCGGGCCGGTGATCTCGACCCGGCGGTCCTGGAGCGCGCGGGGCGCCTCGGCGACCTTCCAGTCCCCGGCCCGGACCTCGGCGGTCCCGGGGAGGAAGTCCAGCGTTCCGGCCGCGGCGATCTCGGCGCGGCGGGTCCTGCGCCTGGCCAGCAGCTCCTGCCGCCGTCCCTCGAAGGCGCGATGGAGGCCTGCGACGAAGGCGATCGCCTCCGGAGTGAGCACCTCCTCCGCCCGGTGGACGCGAGGACCGGCGACAGTGACGACCGGAGCGGCGGGCGAGGCGCCGACGGGCCCCTGATCTGCAGCCATGAGCAGGACACTCCTAAGACGGTTGAGCCTGACGGAGGGAACTCCGGCGGGACGTTCCCTGGGGAACCTCCGCGGGGACTTCCCCGACCGGAACCCGCCGGGCGGCAAGTCCGATTCTGTAAGGTGGAGACTAGTTTCCGCGATACAGAATTTCAACGGTTTGTTGAAGAGGTCGCCGAGACTCCACACCTCCCCGACAGTGAAGGGACCACCGGTGGTTGCGACCCCCGACCCAGCATCGACGACAGGCGCCGAGCGCGCGGGCGGCGGCGTGCAGTCCGTCGAGCGCGCCTTCCAACTCCTGGAGGCACTGGCCGACTCCGGCGGCGTGGCCACCCTCAGCGAGCTCTCCACCAGCTCCGGCCTCCCGATGCCGACCATCCACCGGTTGGTTCGTACCCTCGTCCAGCAGGGCTATGTCCGCCAGGACACCGCGCGTCGCTACACCCTCGGCCCCCGGCTGATCCGGCTCGGCGAGACGGCCGGCCGGCTGCTCGGCAGCTGGGCCCGCCCGTACCTGGCCGAACTCATGGAGGCCACCGGCGAGACCGCCAACCTGGCCGTGCTGGAGGGCGGCGAGGTGGTGTACGTCGGCCAGGTGCAGTCGCGCCGCTCGATGCGGATGTTCACCGAGGTCGGCCGACGGGTGCAGCCGCACTGCACCGGAGTCGGCAAGGCACTGCTCGCCCAGCTGCCCGAGGACGAGGCGCGCGCCGTCCTCGGCCCCAACCCGCTGCCCGCGCACACCGAGTACACGGTCACCGACCCGCAGGAGCTGATGCGCCAGCTCGCCGAGGCGCGCGAGCGCGGTTACGTGGTCGACGACCAGGAGCAGGAGATCGGTGTCCGCTGCATCGCACTCGCCGTTCCTGGCGCGCCGACGCCCACCGCGCTCTCCGTCTCCGGCCCCGAGGCCCGCATCCGGGCCCTGGAGGAACAGGCCGGGGCCGCCTCGCTCGTACCGGTGATGCACCAGATCGCGACCCGGCTGGGGCAGGTCCTCGCCCCCTGACGGCCGGTCAACCCCCGTTGCCGGACGACCCGGTCGGCGCGGCCCGCGACGTCATCCGTTCGAGCGGACGACGGGCGGGTTGCCACCGGGCTCCGGCCGCGGCTCCGCCACCCTGGTCCCGACGCGGCCCGCGACGGCGCGGGCGGCCGGGACGCGAGGGCAGGGTGAGCGGGGATGCAGCAGGGGATGCGGCAGCACCGGGACGTGCGGGAGAACGCGCGGGGTGCCGATGCGCGGGGTGGCAGCGGCGTACGGCGCGACGCCGTACGCCGTGCCGGGAGGGGCCGGAGGTTCGGCGGAGCCGGGCTGGTCGCGGCCGTGGCGGCGGGATGCGCGGTGACGGTGCTGGCCACCGACCCGTCCTGGGCGCTGCGGCGGCCCGAGCCCCGGCCCGCGGTGGAGGTCGTCGAGCCGGGTATCGCCACCGCCACCACCCTGCCCGCGCCGGGCACCCCGACCGCCTCCACCCTGCCGGCACCGGCGACGCCCCAGGCCTCCACCCTGCCCGCGCCGGCCAAGCCCGGCTCGGGCACCGGGTCCGAGGCGCCGGAGGCCTCCACGCTGCCCGCGCCGGCGACCACGGGCGCGGCCGCCGCGCGGCCGTCCGACTCCGACCTGGAGGTGGTCCGACTCGACCCCGACCCGGCCGCGCCCGGCGGCACCACGACCATCCACGCCTTCGTCGGCAACGGGGGCCCGGACACCACCGCCTCCCCGTTCACGGTCGTGATCACCCTGCCCGACGGCGTCAGCCCGGAAGGACCGTACTTCCCCTCCAGCTGCCAGGTGACGGGCCACGGCCGCACCGTGCGCTGCGCGTTCGGCCCCGGGCTCCGGGACGGACGCAGCGCGACCGCCCTCGTCCCGGTCCGGCTCGACCCGGAGCTGCCGACGGGCAGGCTGAGCGGCGGCTCGGTCACGGTGCGCAGCGCGGACGACCGGAACGAGGCCAACAACCGGCAGCCGTTCGACATCACGGTGGTCCAGGCGGCTGCCGCTTCCTGAGTCCCCCGGCCCCGCCCCGGCCCCCGCCGACCGGACGGTCGTGTCGGCGGGGGCCGTCCTGCCGGCGGCTCGGCCGCGGCCTGGTTCAGCTCTGCCCTGCTCGGCTCGGCTCGGCTCGGCTCGGCCCAACGCAACGCAACTCAGCTCAGCTCAGCCAGGTGTTGACCTGGCTCGCCGCGTCCGGCGCCCAGGCGAGCTCCAGGTGGTTCAGGCCCGCGAGCAGCCGGGTGCCGCCGACCGTCGCGATGCCGGTGGTGTCCAGCGCGCTCGCGGTGAAGACCAAGCCGTCGCTCGGCCCGCGGCCCTCGTTGAGCACGCCCGGGAGGTCCGCCGACCCGCCCGCCAGCAGGTAGGTGCGCACCGGGGCCGGAACACCCGCCTGCCGGAGCGGGGCGATCAGCGAGCCCGCGTCGATCGCCGCCTGGATGCCCTGCCCGGAGGTGTAGAAGCCCTGCCCGCCGTAGTAGGTCGTCCACCAGTCCTGTGCGGTGGTGTCCACCCCGTAGGTGCCGTCCCAGCGGGCGAGCAGCTGGCGCTGGCCCGGATAGCAGTCGTAGCCGCCGCTGGGCAGCACCCCGAGGCAGGGCTGCGCGGTGTACGTGCCGTAACAGGTCATGTAGAGGTGCGGGGACGGCGCGTTGGCGGTGCCGCCGCAGGCGGGCCAGGTCGCCAGGTCGAAGTCCCAGCCGTGCGCGTACACGTAGTCGAGCCCGCCGTGCGGACCGCCCAGGGTGACCAGCCGGCGCACGTCGCCCGCGTACGCCCTCCCCCAGGAGGGCTTCACCGAGGACACGTACGCCCGGGCGGCGACCTCACCCTTGCTCCAGGCCACCACGTCGACCTGGGAGACGCCGAGCCGGGCCCGGATCAGCGCGAGGGCGTCGCCGACGGCCTGCGCCTGGAGCAGGTTGTCGCCGTGCTTGTGGGCGAAGCCGATCGCGAAGACCCGGCGGCCGGTGCCGGCCAGGTACTGGGCGAGCCCGGTGGACGGGCAGCTCGCGGCGCCGCAGGTGCCGCTCTCCCCCGGGTTCGCCCAGGCCCGGTCGGCGTTGTCGTTGGCTCCGTGGACCAGCAGGACGGGGGTGGCCTGGCTGCCCGTGTCCCAGCCCGCGGCGGAGTAGAGCAGGAACCGGGCGGAGGAGGGCCGGCCGGTGCCGAAGTACGTCCGGCGGGCACCGTCCTGGTCACCGCGGCCGTCGGCGGGGAACTGCTCGGCGCCGAATCCGGGGGTGGTGTCGAGATAGCGCTCGACCTTCGCCCAGCCGTTGCCGGGAGCGGGGAAGGTGGCTTCCAGGGTGACCGGGGCGGCGGCAGCGGCCCGGGCCGTGCCCGCCCGCGCGGTGGTGGGGGCACCGAGCAGGGCGGCGGCCAGGGTCAGGAGCACGGCGGCGAGGGCGGTGGGGACGCGCCGCGCCGGGACGGGGCGGACGGTCCGGCCGGGACGGGAGCGCCGGACGGGGCGTGTGGGGGTACGTCTCATGACGGGACGGTAGGACCGGCACGCGGCCCTGCCCATGTGCCGGTCGCACACCCGGCCCGCCGGCCGGTGGCGGACCGTACCGTGGCGAGTGCCTGACCGAGTGCACCCGGTCGGATAAATTGGAGGCCTGGCATCATCCGCAGCGCACAAGAGCGGCGAACCCGACCCGGTGCTCGCCACGACCTGACAGAGACGAGGACCCGCCCCACCATGACCGCGCCCCTGCCCGCCTTCGCCGGCCGCACCTACCTCTTCCGGGCCGACAACGGCGCGGCCTTCCGCAACACCTACTCGGCCGACGGCACGCGGCTGCGCTGGGAGGGCCTCGGCGAGTCCGCGGGCCAGTGGGAGGACGTGCGGCTGCACGTCGCCGAGGTCGCGCCGGGGATCTACTTCGTCAGCTGGACGGAGCAGAGCGGGATCACCGTCAGCCATGTGATGGACCTCGGCAAGCTGACGGTGCGGGCCTTCTGGACCTTCGAGGGCGAGGGCGGCCGGGTCGGCGAGCTCCACACCGGCACGCTGGAGCAGGTGGCCTGAGCGGCGGGGCTCCCGAACGGCCGAACCCCCGGGCCTCGGCTCCGGGGGTTCGATCGGTTCGCGGGTCCGGCCTGGTCGGCAGTCGGTTCG
This sequence comes from Kitasatospora sp. NPDC002543, assembly GCF_053594915.1. Taxonomy (NCBI): domain Bacteria; kingdom Bacillati; phylum Actinomycetota; class Actinomycetes; order Kitasatosporales; family Streptomycetaceae; genus Kitasatospora; species Kitasatospora sp. NPDC002543. Next base: position 5,640 of record NZ_JBSFWR010000098.1, read on the forward strand.
CGGGTCCGGTCTGTTCGCGCGTCCGGTCTGTCCGCGCGTCCGGTCTGTCCGCGGTCGAGCCGGGTCGCGGGTCGAGCCGGGGCCGGGTCGGCTTCGGGCCTCCGCGTCGACCGGTCGGGGTCACGCGGACTGGTTCGGCACCTTGAGGTGCTGGGACAGCCACTCCAGCGAGGAGGGCAGCAGGGCGCTCCAGGTCTCGAAGTTGTGGCCGCCGTTCTCCAGCATGCTGTACGAGACCTTCATCGGGCTCTGCACCGAATCGACGAAGGCCTCGGTCTCCGGGCGGTAGTTGCCGTCGCCCTTCTTGGTGCCGGCGAGCAGCACGGACACCTTCGGCTGCGGCAGGTTCTTCAGCCGCCACAGCAGGTTGGCCTCGTCGCGCCGCTGCTTGCTGCCGCCGAAGAGGTCGCCCGTGGTCGGGTCGTCGGCGGCGTCGTAGTAGGCGGAGAGGGCGACGGCGGTCGGGAAGACGTCCGGGTGGCGCATGGCCAGCTTGAGCGCGCAGTAGCCGCCGGTCGAGTTGCCCATGAACGCCCAGGCCTGCGGGTCCGAGGAGACCCGGTAGCTGGCCTGGATCGCCGAGGGCACGTCCTTGGTGAAGTAGGTGTCGGACTGCGGGCCGTTCGGGACGTCCTCGCACTCCGTGTCCTGCGGCAGCGCGGGCGAGGGACGCACCAGGACCATGACGGTCGGCTGCATCCTCCCCTCCTGCAGCAGCTTGAGCGCGGCGCCGGGGTAGTTGAAGCGGGTGATCAGGTTCTCGGCGATTCCTGGGAATCCGGTGCTGACGATCACGGCCGGGAACTGCTTCTGGGCGTACTCCGGCTGGAAGTACTGCGGGGGCAGGTAGACGTAGCCCTCGGTGGACAGCCGGCTGACCGCACCGTCGATCCGGACCTTGCGGATCTCGCCGGACTGGGCGGGCTCGCGGCCCATCGCGCCACCGCCCTTGACCGAGGCCTGGCCCATCGTCTCGACCATCAGCCGGCCCGAGGCGTCCGCCTTGTTGTGGATGACCACCGGTCCGGTGTCGCCGGTGCCCAGCAGGTCGTCCCAACTGCTGTAGAAGGCGAAGTAGTTGTTCGCGACCAGGCCGAGTGCGGCGAGCACCGCGAGCTGGGTGGCGAGCAGCGCGCCGATCCGGCCGAGCACCGACTGCCAGGTCCTCTTCGCGAGTCTGGGCCACAACCAGACCGTGCCGACCATCATCACGACCGCTATCAGTGCGGTCAGCGCCAGCACCTTGTGGCTCGTCAGACCCATGTCCTACTTGCTCCCACGCCTCGAACTCCAGACCCCTCCGCTGGGGACATCCGAGGAGGTCACCCCGGTTCCCCCGCCGGGGCGCGAGGACCAACCCTAACGCCGGCTGGGAGAAAGCCGACCGTGGCTGGGAGATCACGGGGAGCAGGGAGGGTGGGTGACAACGTTCAGATAACAGATTTCGAAAGTTGTCAGCTGACATCTGTCGGCTGACATCCGAAATCCGTCGGCTGTCCGCTGTCGGCTGTCGGCTGTCGGCTGTCGGCTGTCGGCTGCCGATGGTCCGCCGGCGCGGGGGCGGGCTCAGCCCACCCGGCCCCAGAGCCCCAGCCCCGCCGTGAGCTCGCGCATGCAGCGCGCACCGAGGTCCTGCGGGGAGCCCGGACCGGCGAGGGTGGCCTCGGAGGAGGCCCACTGCTCCAGGGCCACCCGGATCGCCGCCGTCGCCGCGGCGGCCGCCAGCCGGATCTCCAGCGGGTCCGTGCCCTCCGGGCAGCGTTCGACGAGCGCGGCCCGCAGCCGCTCCTCCGAGTCGGCGTGGACGCGCCGCCAGGTGGCGTTCAGCTTCGGGTCCCGCAGCAGGCCGCGGGCCCACCGCATCATCTCGGCCCGCGCCTCGTCGGCCGGGGTCAGCGACGCGACCGCCGCACGCTCCAGCGCTTCGCGCAGCGGAAGGCCGACGGGGCTCGCCACGAACAGCTCCACCCACTCCTGCCCACCCGCGGCAAGCAGCGGGGCGACGGCGTCCTCCTTGACGGAGAAGTACCGGTAGAAGGTGCGCAACGAGATGCCCGCGGCGAGGGCGATCTCCTCCGCGGTGGTCGCCTCCGCTCCCCGCTCGGCGAAGAGCGCGGCGGCGGCGCGGGCGATCTCCAGCCGGGTGGCCTCACGGCGGCGCTGGGTCAGGGTCGGGCGTCCGGTCACGGGGTCAGCCTACGCGGACCGACGCCAGGATGGCATGAAAGGACGAATAGACACGAAGAGACTTGTTGGCACGATATGCCACTTAGGCGTACCGTGCCCTTGTAGCCGAGAGGGCACGAACGAACGGAGTACCACCATGGAGCGCTTCAGCGGACGGAACGTCCTGATCACCGGCGGCGGCTCGGGCATCGGCCAGGCCACCGTGCACCGGGTCCTCGCCGAGGGCGGGAAGGTCGTCGCCGTCGACGTCAACGAGGACGGCCTGAAGAAGACCCTGGACCGCGCCACCGCCGAGGGCACCGCAGACCGGCTGACCATCCGGGTGCTGGACATCTCCGACGAGGCGGCCGTCGTCGCGGGCGTCGCCGAGGCGATCGCAGGCCTGGGCGGCGGCCTGGACGCGCTGGTCAACGCGGCCGGCATCCTCCGCTCCTCGCACACCCACGAGACCAGCCTGGAGTTCTGGAACAAGCTGCTCGCGGTGAACCTGACCGGCACCTTCCTGATGACCCGCGAGGCGCTTCCCGCGCTGCTCGCGGGCGGCAAGGGCGTGGTGGTCAACTTCAGCTCCACCTCCGCGAGCTTCGCCCACCCCTACATGGCCGCGTACGCCGCGACCAAGGGCGGCATCCAGTCCTTCACCCACGCCATCGCCTCGGAATACTCGAAGCAGGGCCTGCGCGCCGTCTGCGTCGCGCCGGGCAGCATCGACAGCGGCATGACCCACGACCCGGGCCTGCCCGCCGACGCCGACTTCAGCCTGCTGGCCAAGCTGTCGCCCGCCCTCGGCCAGGGCTTCGCCGGCCCGGAGACGGTGGCCGGTGTGATCGCCATGCTCGCCTCCGACGACGGCGCCTTCGTCACCGGCACCGAGCTCCGGATCGACGGCGGCACCCACATGTGACCGTCGCCCGCCCCGTCGAGCCCTGGGTCCGGCGGGGCGGCGGGGCGGCGGGCCCGACGGGTGTCACCCCAGGGGCTTCGCCAGCAGGAGTTCCCGGGTGACCCCGTCGGAGAGCAGGTCGCCGGACTCCCGGAGCGGGGTGAAGCCGTGGCGGTGGTAGAGGGTGAGCGCCGCGCGGTTGCCGGGGAGCACGGCGAGGCGCAGCGTGGTCCCGCCGGTGGCCCGGGCCCAGCGTTCGACCTCCTCGACGAGCCGGTCCGCGACGCCCCGGCCACGCGCCCGCGGGGCGACCCAGAGCGAGCGCAACTCCCGTACGCCGTCCGGCGATCCGGGCAGGCCGCCGACCAGCCCGACCGGGTCCCCGTCCAGAAGGGCCGCGACGTGGTGGGCACCGGGGAGGCCGAGCCGCTCGCGCCAGCGGGCCTCGCCACCCCGGGGCCAATCGGCGAGGCCCGTCTTGAAGGCCTCCGGCGCATCGGTCAGGGCGGCGAGGCGGAGGTCCCGCCAGAGCGGCCAGTCGGCGGCCGTGAGGGTCCGGAGCGTCAGTGTCGCCATGTCCGGCACCGTAGCCGAGATCCGAGATCCGAGATCCGACGGCCGTCGGTCCTGTTCGGCCCCGGCACCGCGACGGAGGAACTCCCCACCCAGCCTTGCGCCGTGAGCGTCGAGTCGTGCGGCCACGAGACCGGCGACCGGATCACGGCCGCACTCGGCAGCCATCGTCGTGGACGTCCGACCGCAGGGGTCCGCCGGCCTCGGATCGGCTCCGCGATCCCGAGGCGGCGCCCCCGCAACGCGCCATCGCCCTCGACTCCCATGGCATGTGCCGACAGGGCCATGCCCTCGACGACCTCGGCACCAGGGCCGGCCCCGCCATCGAGGCCAGCCCCGACATCGAGCAGCCGCGCCGCCGCGTCCGCGTCTTCACGGTGTCGGCGGGGAAACGCAGTTGAGGCCGGAAGCCCCGCTGGCGGCAAACGAGGCCTGGTGTGCACGGGAAGTCGGTCGGGCCGACTTCCCGCGCATCGCTGGTGCCACGAGCCGAGCAGGAGTGAACGCGCCCGGCGGGCAGGGCGCCGGCCCGGGGTGACCGCAGCACCGGAGGTCGGAGAACACTCCGGGCTGCCCGCCCGCACCCTTCTGCGACTGGCTTCAGGGCGTGCGCCAGTCGGTGGCGAAGGCGGCGGCCGGGTTGGTGGTGAGGAGCAGTTCCGGCAGTTCGGGGCCGTAGGTGTGGGCGAGGCGCGGCGCGAGCTCGGTGAGCAGGCGGACCGGGCCGCCGGCCGCGCGGGCGGTCCGGGTCGTGGTGTCCGCGCCGAGCAGCAGCTGAGTGGCGTGGCCCGCCTCGACCAGGTCGGCGATCACCTCGTAGGCCTGATGGTCGCCGGGGTGGCCGGGCCGGGAGGGGCTGTCCAGGGCGAGACGCACGCCTTCGGCGGCCAGGGCGCGGTGCAGTGCGCGGTCGGGCAGCCGGGTGAGGTGGCCGAGGATGATCCGGTCGGGCGCGACCCCGTGGTGATCGCGCAGCCGGCGCAGGACGCGGTCCGGCGAGCCGTCGGCTTCCAGATGGACGGCGATCGGGGCGCCGGTGGCGTGGTGGGCCTCGGCGGCCGCAGCCATTGTCCACCGGGCGTGCCGGCCGGCGGGCCCCGCGTCGTCCGCAATCTTGATCAGCCCGGCCCGGACCCCTTCCGGCGCACCGGGCAGGCCGGTGGTGAGGTCGGCGACGAAGCGTTCCGCGAGGTCGGTGTTCGGGCCGGGGTGCTCGGCCGTCCCGGCGGCGGGTTCAGGGGAACCTGGGAGGCCGGGGACGCCGGGGAGGTCGGGGAGGTCGGGGAAGAAGCCCGGCGCGTAGTGGACCGCCTGGTGCGCGCCGGTGGCGGCGACGATGTTCACGCCGGTCGTCCGGGAGAGCCCGGCGAGGGATTCCGCGCCCCGGCCCATACCGAGCGGGGTCCACTGGACGAAGGTGCGGCCACCGGCGGCGGTGTAGGCGCGCAGGACGTCCTCGGCGGCGGCCGGGTCCTCCAGCTCCTGAGCGGGGAGCAGCGGGCTGCGGATGAAGAGGTGGTCGTGGGAGTCGGTGACGCCGAGGTCGGCGGGGTCCAGGTCGCCGAGGACGGTGCGGACGGTGCGGCTCATGCCTCGGGCTCCTCGACGGCGGCGGGGCCGGTGGTCCCGGAAGCACCGCTGCTCTCCGCGCCCTCCGTGCCCTCGGCGCCCTCCGCGAAGGTGGCGGTGGCGACGCGCAGGCCGGCCAGGGCCTTGGGGAGGCCGATGTACGGGGCGAGGTGGACGAGGACCTCGGTGATCTCCGACTCGGTCAGGCCGATCCGTCGGCTGTACCGGACGTGGTCCGCGAGTTGGGGCTCGACGCCGCCGAGGGCGGTGAGGGCGGCCAGGTTGGCGATCTGGCGGTCGCGCAGGGCGAGGCCGGGGCGCTGGTAGGTGCCACCGAAGAGGCTGGTGACGATCCAGTCGGGGAAGCCGGGGGCCAGGGCGTCCAGGCCGCCGAGGGCGGAGGCGGCCTCCGGCCCCGCCAGGTCGGCGAGCAGGGCGTGGCCGGCCGCGCGGTCGAGTGGGGCCTCGGTGAGCGCGGCGCCGGCGGGAGCGGCCGCGGGCGAGGTCGGGCCGGGGGATGTCGGAGCGGGGGACATCGAGGTGGGGGACATCGGGGAGGTGGGGCCTTTCACCAGTGGCGGCCGGCGGGCAGCCGGTCGAGTTCGGGGCAGGACAGGTGCAGCACCTGGTAGCGGACACCGGACGCGTCCTCGGGGGCCTGGCCGTGCCAGAGTGCGAAGCGGAGCAGTTCCCAGCGGCTCGGGTCGACGGCCACGGCCGCGGTGTGCAGGGCCGGATGCGCGGGCAGGTCGGCGAGCGCCCGCTCGACGGCCTCGGCCGGGTCGGAGGCTTCCGGCAGCCGTACGGTCTCGCGGGTGGCGGTGGTCGGCGGCCCGACCGTCTCCCCCGCCGCTGCCGCCCTTCCCGCCTCGCCGTGGACCAGGCCCGCACCGAGCCAGTGCCGGACGGCAGGGCGGCCGAAGTCGGCGCTCAACCCTCGGAACCCCGGCCCCCAGAGGAAGCCGTTCATGCCCTCGACGGTGCGCCAGAGGTAGAACGGCGCGTACTGGTTGACGGGCGAGTCCTGTCGTCCGCGCTCGCGTACCAGGTAGGCCTTGAGGCCGAGGCCCGGGTGGGCGTCGAGCAGGTGGCCCTTGTCGGCGACCCGCTTGCGGATGACGCCCGTGTCGTAGTCGGCGGGGAGGGTGATCTCGTACTGCATGGCGTGCACGGTGGGACTCCTGGGGGGACGACGGGGGCCCGGCGGGCGGGCTTCTGGCTTGCAGGACCCGGCCCGCAAGCCCTGGCCTGCAAGCTCTTGCGGGTCGGCGCGGCGCGTCAGGCCCTGCGGTGGGCCGCGAGCAGGCCGAGCGCGCCGCGGACGGCCTGCTCGAACGGCTCGGCGCTGTCGGCGGCGCGGGCCAGGACGTAGCCGCCCTGGACGACGGCGACCACGGCGGCGGCGGTGTCGGCCGGGTCGACCCCGGGGTCGAACTCGCCGGCCGTCCGGCCCTCGGCGACCAGTCCGGCGATCCGTCCGCGCAGCCAGTCGAAGGTCTCCTGGACGGGCGTGCGCAGGAGCGGGTCGGCGGCCACCTCCGGGTCCTGGGCCATCCGGCCGATCGGGCAACCGCGCAGCACGTCGCGGTCGCGGACGAGGTAGGCGGCGATCCGGTCGTAGGCGGTGCCGGGGGCGGCGAGATCGGCCTCGGCGACGCCCCGAAGCTGCTCGGCGCTGCGGCGCAGGGCGGCGGCCGCGAGGTCGGGCTTGCCGGTGAAGTGGTGGTACATGCTGCCCTGGCCGACTCCGGAACGCTGCTGGACGGCCTTGGGGCTGGTGCCGACGTAGCCCCGCTCCCAGAGGAGGGCCTGGGTGCTCTCGATGAGGCGGTCCTGGGTGCTCATGCGGATCACTGTACATACCAGTAGGTACAGAATGCCAGTGCGAACCCCGTCCGGACCTCCCGGCCCCCGGGCCCCCGGGCACCCGGGCCCCCCGAGGTCGCCCCGCCGGGACGCCGACGATCGAGGGCCGTGCGCCGCCCCCCGGCGGCCACGGCCCCTCGACCGTTCGTCATCCCCCGCCCCGCCGAACGGCATTCCGGCGCACCCGGTGGCGCGCGTCACGTCACGGAAGGTCGTCGACCCCGCACCACGTACGGGGCGCACGGCGCATTGCGCGGGCGGACGGACCCGGTCCGCTACGGCAGCGCGCGACGGACCTCCGGCGCCACCTCGCCGGCGAACAGCTCCAGCTGCTCGCGCTGCGCCCCCTCGGCGAGCGCGTCCACCCCGATGCCGACCACCTCGTTGCCGAAGGCCTCGTGGTAGCGGTGGATCTTCTCGATCACCTGCTGCGGGCTGCCGACCAGTGCCGAACCGCGCTCCAGCGCGTCCTCCAGCGACGCGAACGGCGACTGGTTGTGCCGACCGGCGGCCGAGGCGAACAGCGCGTTCCAGTACGGGCGGAAGCCCTCGACGGCGTCCTGCGAGCGCTTGGCGATGAACAGCCCGCCGAAGCTCGCCCCCACCCTGGCCAGCTCCGGGTCGCGCCCGTAGTGCACCCAGCGCTCGCGGTAGTGCTCCACCAGGGCCCGGTACTTCTCCAGGGGGTGGAAGGAGTTGGCGGAGAAGAGCGGGTCGCCGTGACGGGCGGCGAGGTCGGTGGAACGGGTGCTGGTCGCGCTGCCGTGCCACACCGGGATCGGATCCTGGAGGGGGCGCGGCGAGACGGTGGCTTCCTTGAGCGGCGGTCGGGTCGAGCCCTCCCAGGTCACCTTCTCCTCGCGCCAGAGCCTGCGCAGCAGCGCGTAGTTCTCGGCGAGCGCCTCCCACTGGCGCTCCTCGGGAAGGCCGAACAGCCCGAAGTGACGCGGGTCGTTGCCCTTGCCGACGATCAACTCCAGTCGCCCACCTGAGAGTTGGTCGAGCATCGCGTAGTCCTCGGCGACCCGGACCGGGTCAAGGATGCTGAGCACCGTGACCGTCGTGAACAGCCGGATGGTGGAGGTGCGGGCGGCGATGGCGCTGAGCAGCAGGGGCGGCGCCGGGGACAGGAACGGCTCGCCGTGCCGCTCCCCCACTCCGTAGCCGTCGTAGCCGAGCTGCTCGGCCAGCACCGCCTGGTCGATGACGTTGCGCAGCTTCTGCTGCGGGGTGCGCAGGACGCCGGTGACCGGGTCGGGGGCGTTGGCGACGAGGGACGAGACGGTGAACCGCACGGCGGTCTCCTTGGGCTCTCGGGTCGGGGTCGGGGTCGGGGTCGGGTCGCGCCCGGGTCGGGCTCTGGATGTGCTCGGTTCGGGCCCCGGGATGATCGGTGCGCCGGTGGGGCCCGGCGAGCAGCGCGGATCGCGGGGAACCGGGACGTCGACGGGCGACGCGCCCTCACGGACGGTGGGCGGGCGGCCCGGACGGCTCCGGCGGATCGGCCGACGCGACGCGGTGGGGCGCGGGTAGCGTCAGCGCTCGGTGTCAGCGGCCGGCGCCGCGGTGGCGGCGACAACAACAGCGGGCTGCGGCGACTGTCACGGTCCGGACTGCCATCTCGCCTCCCCGCCGACTCGCACGCACACGATGCCCGCGAGCATAGGCACCGGCCGGGAACGGGGGCAAGGGCTTGATCCGCCACGACCGGCTGGCAGGATGTCCGGCATGAGCTACCTCGCCTCGGATGACCGCTATGACTCGATGACCTATCGGAAGGCCGGCCACAGCGGCGTCCAGCTGCCCGCCGTCTCGCTCGGGCTCTGGCACAACTTCGGTGACGCCCAGCCGCTGGAGGTGCAGCGGGCGGTGCTGCGCCGGGCCTTCGACCGGGGCGTCACCCACTTCGACCTGGCGAACAACTACGGCCCGCCGTACGGCAGCGCCGAGCGCAACTTCGGCCACCTGTTCGCCCAGGACTTCCGGCCGTACCGGGACGAGCTGTTCATCGCCACCAAGGCCGGCTGGGACATGTGGCCCGGCCCGTACGGCAACGGCGGCAGCCGCAAGTACCTGCTGGCCAGCCTCGACCAGTCGCTGGACCGGATGGGCCTGGACTACGTCGACGTCTTCTACTCGCACCGGTACGACCCGGACACCCCGATCGAGGAGACGATGGGGGCGCTCGACAGCGCGGTGCGCTCGGGCAGGGCCCTGTACGCGGCGATCTCCAACTACCCGGCGGAGCAGCACCGGGAGGCGGTGGCGATCCTGCGCGAGCTGGGGACGCCGATGCTGATGAACCAGTCCGCGTACTCGATCCTCAACCGGTACGTGGAGGACGAAGGCGTGCTGGACGCGGTGGGCGACACCCGGACCGGCCTGATCGCCTACTCGCCGCTGGCCCAGGGGCTGCTGACCGACCGCTACCTGACCGGGGAGGTCCCGGCGGGCTCGCGGATGTCGGTCGGGAAGTTCCTCACCGAGGAGGCGCTCACCGGGCCGAAGCTGGAGCAGCTGCGGGCGCTGGCCAAGGTCGCCGAGGGGCGCGGTCAGACGCTGGCGCAGCTGGCGCTGTGCTGGGTGCTGCGGGACCCGCGGGTGGTCTCGGTGATCATCGGCGCGAGCAGCGTGGCCCAGCTGGACCAGAACCTCGACGCGCTGGCGGGCGGCCCGCTGACGGCCGAGGAGCTGGCGGAGATCGACCGCTTGAGCCGCTGAGCCCAGCGGGGGGCGGTGCGGGAGACGGCGCGGTCCGGCAGAGGTCGGGTGACGGCTGACAGCCTGCCGCGAACAGCTGACAAATTTCGAAATCTGTCAGCTGTCAGCTGTCCTCCGTTACTTGTCATCCGTCACGCGTCATGCGCCGTGCGCCGCGCGCCATCACTCCCCCGTCAACGTCGGCCGCTTGACGCCCAGAGCGGGAAGGACCGTTTCTGCAACGCGGTGCGCCTCCTCCAGCAGTGGGTTGCCCGAGAGGATGAAGGTGTCGACGCCCAGTGCCTCGAACTCCTGCAGGCGCTCGATCACCTGCGCCGTCGAGCCGACCACCGCCGTGCCGGGCCCAGGGCGGAACAGGCTCATCCCCGGCCAGAGGTTGGGATAGGCCTCCAGCTCCCGGGCCCGGGCCGGCACCTTGCCGCCGTGCTGGCGGAACTGCCGCTGCCAGCCGACCCCGTCCTCGCCCTTCGCCCCGCCCAGCTGGCGCGCGTAGGTGGCCTCGCTGGTGACGTCCAGCAGCCGGTCGGCGGCCGCCCAGGCCTCGGCCTCGGTGTCACGGACGATCAGGTGCAGCCGTAGCCCGATCCGCAGCGTCCGGCCGTGGGCGGCGGCGCGCTCGCGAACCAGGTGCAGCTTCTCTCTGAGCAGGTGCGGGGGCTCGCCCCAGGTCAGGTAGACGTCCACGTGTTCGGCGGCCATCTCGATGCCGGCCGCCGAACTGCCGCCGAACCAGAGCGGAATGCCGCCCGGCTGCACCGGAGCCAGCTCGCGCAGGCTCGCGCCCGCGTTCTTCAGCTCGTAGAACTCGCCCTTGTGGTCGAAGACTTCGCCCGCCGTGAGGCGCTTGACGATCGACCAGTACTCGCCGCTGAGCCGGTAGCGGTCGTCGTGCTCGACGTCCAGGCCGTACTCCCGCAGCTGGGCGGTCGAGCCGTTGACCACGTTGAAGCGCAGCCGCCCGCCGTGCAGCCGGTCGAAGCTGAGCGCCATCTTGGCCAGCAGGGTGGGCGAGACCAGCCCGGGGTGGACGGCCAGCAGCGGCTTGAAGGCCGGGGTGGTGGCGGCCGCGAGTGCGCTGCCGAGCGTCCAGACGTCGTACAGGTCGGTCGCGAGGAGGGCACCGGTGTAGCCCAACCGTTCGACGCTGCCCGCCAGTTCCTGGAGGTAGCGGAGGTCCACCGGCCGGCGTCCGGCCGGCTCCCAGGGGTAGTGGCCCTCGCGCGGGATGATGTACCAGAGGACTTCGGACGCCACCGGTCAGACCGCCTTCGCGAGCGCGGCGGCCACCGGGGCCTCCAGTGCGGGGAGGTGGGCGTCGGCGACGTTCAGCGCCCGGTCGATGAAGCCCGCGCCGTGGAAGATGTCCGCGGCCTCCTGCTGCTCGGCGACGAACCCGGCGGTGGCGGGCTCCAGCCGCCAGGGCAGTGCGACCAGCGCGGACCGCCAGTCGGCGGCCGTGCCGCCCAGTTCCTCGGCGGCGATCGCGGCGGCCTCGGCCGGGTTGGCGGCGGCCCAGGCGTCCGCCCGGCGCAGTGCGGCCGCGATCGCGGCGACCACCTCGGGGCGGTCGGTGGCGAAGTCCCGACGGGTGAAGAACACCGAGCGGTCGGTGATGACGTCGCCGGTGCGGATCAGCTCGCGGAACTCTCCGCTTCGGCGGGCCGCGGCGAGTTCGGCGCCCTGCGCGATCCAGCCGGCGATCTCGCCGTCGCGCAGCCGTCGGGCCGGGTCCTCGCCGGCCGCCGGGCGCGCCGGGGTGACGTCGTCGCCGTACGAAAGTCCCTGTGCGTGCAGGGCCTTGGCGAGCAGGTGGGTCTGCCAGGAGCCCACGGCGAGGACGACGGTGGTGCCCTTGAGGTCCGCGACCGTCCGCACCGGACCGGAGTCCGCCACCAGCAGGGCGCCGTGGTCCGGGCGGGGGGCCGAGACCGCCGCGTAGACCAGGTCGTGGCCGGCCGCCTGGGCGGTGATCGGCGGGGTGGAGCCGGTGCCGCCGAAGTCGATGACACCCTCGGCGAGCAGTTCGCCGGTGCGGGTGCCGTCCGCGTAGTGGTGGAAGGCGCCGGTCTCGCCGAGCGGGGCCAGTTCCTCGTCCAGGTAGGGGAGTCGGGCGAGGTAGTAGAGCGAGGGGTTGCTGGCGTGGACGCCGAGCGTGACGGTCATCTGGTCAACTCCGGTGGTGCGGACTCGGTTTGTCAGAAGTCGGGGGAAGTCGGCGGGGATCGGGGTAGTCGGCGGGGATCGGGGAGATCGGGAGAACCGCGGGTGGCCCCTGAGGGATCAGGGTGGATCCGGGGCGGATCCGGGTGGATCGCCGGCGTCAGTGGACACCGAGGTCGGCGAGCAGCCGGCGCCGCAGCTCGGCGAAGGCCGGATCGGCGGGATCACGCGGGCGCTCGACGGTGACGGCCTCGTCGCGGGCGAGCAGGCCCTCGCGCAGCACCACGACCCGGTCGGCGAGCCGTACGGCCTCGTCCACGTCGTGGGTGACCAGCAGGACCGCCGGGCGGTGGCGGCGCACCAGATCACCGACGAGGTCCTGCATGCGCAGCCGGGTGAGCGCGTCCAGGGCGGCGAACGGCTCGTCGAGCAGCAGGAGTTGAGGCTCCCGGACGAGCGCCCGGGCGAGCGCGACGCGCTGCGCCTCGCCGCCCGAGAGGGTGGCCGGCCACGCCTCGGCGTGCCGCTCCAGGCCGACCTCGGCCAGCGCCTTCAGCCCGGTCTCCCGGGTGGCGGCGCCGCGCGGAAGGCCGACCGTGACGTTGGCCAGCACCCGTTTGGACGGCACCAGTCGGGGCTCCTGGAACACCACGGTGCGGACCGGCGGAACGAGCACGGTGCCCTCGTCCGCCTGGTCGAGCGCCCCGAGGATGCGCAGCAGCGTGGTCTTGCCGGTCCCGCTGGCGCCCAGCAGGGCGACGAACTCGCCGCGGGCGATGGAGAGGTCGACCCCGTCGAGCACCGCACGGGTGCCGAACACCCGGCGCAGGCCGCGCAGGTGGACGGCCGGGGGCGCCCCCTCGGACGTTCGGACGGAACCGGGCGGAGCGGGCGAGACAGCCGGCGGCAGCAGGACGGAGGCGGAGGTGGAGGTGGACGAGGAGACGGAGGCGGAGGTGTCGGCGGTCATCGGGCCGCTCCCTGGACGGCCTGGCGCCACGGCATCAGCACGCGTTCCAGGACGCGGACGATGCCGTCGGCGGCGAGGCCGAGCAGCCCGTAGATCAGGATGCAGACGGCGAGCACGTCGGTACGCGAGTAGTTCTGCGCCTGGGCCATCAAGTACCCGATGCCCTCGGTGGAGTTGATCTCCTCGGCGGCGATCAGAGCGATCACGCTGAGCGTCATCGACAGGCGCAGCCCGGACAGCAGCGAGGGCAGCGCACCGGGCAGCACGACCGTGCGCACGATCGCCCAACGGCCGAGGCCGAAGCTGCGCATCGCCTCGACCAGCTTGCGGTCGGTGCTGCGGACCCCGCCCGAGGCCGACACGTACATCGGGAAGCTGGTGGCGACCCCGATCAGGGCCACCTTCGCGGTCTCCGTGATGCCGAACCACACCATGAACAGCGGGACGAGGGCCAGGAAGGGGACCGTCCGCAGGATCTGGATCGCGGAGTCGAGCAACTCCTCGCCGAGACGGGTGAATCCGGTGACCACGCCGAGCACCAAGCCGGTGGTCGCGCCGAAGAACAGGCCGAGTCCGGCGCGGGTGAGGGAGACGGACAGGGCCTCGGTCAGCTGGCCGTTGCCCCACAACTCCCCCACGGCCTGGGCGACCTGGGCCGGTGAGGCGAGCACGTCCTGGGTCAGCGCGCCGGTGGCGGACGCGAGCGCCCAGCCGCCGAGCAGGGCGAGCGGACCGACGGTGCGCAGGGCCACGGCGAGTGCGCGGGGTCGGGGGCGGAGCCGGCGGGCCTGCGGGGGGACCAGGCCGGCCGTCAGCGCCGCCCGGGTGTCGTCAGGCGCAGATCGCGCGACGGCGGCGGTCATTTGGTGCCCTCCCCGAGCCCGTCGACGTCGATCAGGTAGGGCTTGACGTCCACGAGCTGCTTGGTGACCTTCTGGTCGGCGAAGAACTGGGCGACCGTTCCGAAGCGTGCGACGTCGGCGTCGGAGATGGCGGCGGCCGGGGTGCCCTGCCGGCTGACGTTCACCGCGACGTCCTTCTCCGCGGGGGTGACGGCGGTCGGTCCGGCGTCGGTGAACACGTTGAGGTAGCCGGTCGGGTCGGCCTTCTCCTTCTCCCCGTTCTCCCGGAGGTAGGCGTAGAAGGCCTTGACCACCTCGGGGTGCTTGTCGGCGAAGCCGTTGCGCACCGCCCAGACCGCGTAGTTGTCGGAGCCGACCTCCTGGCCGTTGACCAGGAAGTGCGCGCCGGCGTTGGCGATGGCGGGCGTCGAGAAGGTGTTCCAGGTCGCCCAGGCGTCCACCTGGCCGGAGTTGAAGACCCCGGAGGTCTGGTCGGCCCGCAGGTAGACCCGCTCGACCTTCTCCGCCGGGATGCCGTTCTTCGCCAGCGCCTTGAGCAGCAGGTACTCGCTGGTGCCGCCCTGGGAGACGGCGACCTTCCGGCCGATCAGGTCCTGGACGGACTTGACGGGCGAGTCGTTCTTCACCAGGATCCCCTCGCCGACGCCGTCCGGCGCCGTCTGGGCGAACAGCTTGAAGCCGGGCTTCTGGGCGAGCGCCGCGACGGCCGAGGTGATCGAGCCCTGGGCCACGTCCAGTTGGTCGGCGGAGAGGGCCTGGGCGGCGGGAGCGAAGGGGCCGGCGCTGCCGGTCCAGGCGGCCTTGGCGTGGACGGCGGCCAGGGCCCGGTCGAGCGAACCGTCCTTCTTGCCGCGGGCGAGGAAGCCGTTGTTGCCGGGGTCGGGCAGGCGGAGCACCACGTCGGCCTTGCCGCCCGCTCCTCCGGAGGAGGCCTTGGCCCCGTCGGCGGACGAGCCGCAGGCGGCCAGAGCGGTGGAGGCGAGCAGTACGGCGGCGGCAAGAACGGGGCGAGGTGTCTTCACAGGGGTCTTCAGGACGGTCTTCACGGGGCCTCCAAGTGGGTGACAGATGACAGCCGACAGCTGACAACTTTCGAAATCTGTTAGCTGAACGCTGTTACCTGAAGTCTGTGATCCGACCGCCGCCGACGCCCTCACCCGCGCCGCCGACTCCCGCGCCCGCGCCGCCGCCTTCACCCGCACGCCGCTCGCGCAGCAGTTCGCGGGCGGCGCGGAGCGGCTCCGGGTCGACCCACGTCCGCACGTCCACCGGTTCGGCGAGGAAGCCCTGCTCTCCGAGGAATCGTTCCTGCAGCGCCAGCAGCTCCAACCGCTCCGCCGACAGGTCCAGGTGAAGGGTCCGGTGACTGCCCGGCGCATAGGCCCCGGCGACCCCCTCGGCGCCGGCCCCGGTCTCGGCCCGCAGGATCCGAGCCACCTCCTCCGGACGCTCCGCCGCCCAGTCGGCGGCCTCCAGCAGCACGACGAGGAAGCGGGCGACCAGCTCGGGCCGCTCGTCCAGCAGCCGCTGGTGGACGGTGATCGGCCGGGGTGTGCCGTTGTTGACCCGGGCCCGGCGGTCCGGCGCCGCGTCCAGGTCCACCGCCACCTCCGCACCGATCCGGCGGGCCGCCTCCACGGCGAGCGCCCCCTTCACGTACACCGCGTCCACCGTGCCGTCCCGCAGGGCGGACAGCTCGGCGGACCACTGCCCGCCGCCCGGGACGCCGGGAACGTCCACCAGCTCGGCGTCGGCCAGGGTGAGGCCCGCGAGCCCGAGAGCGCCCCGGAAGCCCGCCAGCGCCATCGCCCGCCAGAAGTCGATGCCGATGCCATGGCGTGGCACCGCCAGCCGCAGCCCGCGCAGCTGCCCGGGTTCGGTGATGCCACTGCCCGCCCGCACCAGCACCACCTGGCGTTCCTCGATCCAGGTGAGACCGATCAGCCTGGTCTCCTCACCGCGCGAACGGGCCCACAGAGCGGGAACGTTGCCGCCCTCCCGGAACAGGCCGGTCAGCGCGTGGGTGAAGTGGTGGTCGACGGCCACCTCCGGCGGCGCGTCCTGCAGGGAGCGGACGGCGATGCCGTCGGCGGCGAACTCCCGGGCGAGCCAGCCCTGGTCGGCGGCGATCCCGGTCGCGGTCGGCACCGGGCAGCGGGTGAACCAGAGGGTGTCGGGCAGCGAGGAGGCGTTCTGGGTGTGACTGGACAACGGAGTTGGTCCTCCACGGAGGCTCCGGCGACGGCCGGAGGAGTTCGGGATCGGTTACCGCACGATGGCCCATGAGGCCTGGCGCACAAGGGAGTTGTGCGCCACGATGCAGAAGGGGGCAGGCTGGCGCCGGGGCGTCGGTCAGCGACGACACGCACGGGAGGGGAGACACCGGTGGGTCGTCACGGCGCTTCTCCTTCCGCGGGGTCGGGGGCTGGCACCGGCCGGTCCGAGTGGCCGTCGGTGCGATGCGAGGAGCGTTCCACGGCAGGCGAGCCGGAAGCAAGCCTTTGCCACATGGTGGGATCGGTTGTTCATCAACGCCATTCCATTGCAACGTCGTCGAAACAAACCCGCAGCTCCGGCTGCCCTACGCTGAGACCGCCCCCGGCCGCCCGTCCGCAGTGCCGGACCGAAGAGCGCTCCGGACCGCAACGATCCACGACGAACCACAACCATTCGAACCGAAACGCGAGGTGCCATGGCCGAGGCCGCCACCGCCGTCCAGAGTCCGCCGGCCGGTGCGCAGGCCGTCCAACGCGCGCTGGGACTGCTGCACTGCTTCCACGACAACGGCCCCGACCTGAGCGCCTCGGACCTGGCCCGCCGAACGGGTCTGTCGGTCTCCACCGCGCACCGGCTGGCCCGCACGCTGGTCAGCGCCGGGTTCCTGGAGCAGGACGAGCAGACCGCCCGCTACCGGCTCGGCCCGGCCGTCGCCGAACTCGGCCAACTCACCTTCCACCAGCGCGGACTCCACCTCGCGGGGCCCGAGCTGGAGCTGCTGTCCCGGCGCACCAAGGCGACGGCCGACCTGGCGATCCGCAGCGGCCCCCACGCGGTGATCCTGGTCGGCGGCTCGGTCCGTCCGGACACCGGGCTGGGCCTGCGCCGCCCGCTGCACTCCACGGCGCTCGGCAAGGTCCTGCTGGCCTGGCCCCGCCCGGGCGGGGCACCGCCTCCGGCGCTCGGCCCGCTGACCTCCTTCACCGACCGCACGATCACCGAACATGCCACCCTGGAGCAGGAGTTGGCCAAGGTCCGGTCGACCGGACACGCCCTCAACGACGGCGAGTCGGCCACCGGGGTGCGCACGGTGGCCGTGCCCGTCCTGGACGGTACCGGGCAGGCCCGGTTCGCCCTGGCGGTCCGCTCGACACCCGCCCACCTCACCGACGACCGGCTGGACTGGTTCCTCGGCCACGCCCGCAGCTGTGCCGACGCCCTCGCCGTCCTCCTGCTGCCGCCGGACCAACGCTCCTGACCGCCGCCGCAGGCCGTTACGCAGGCCGGAGACGCGGTGGGCCGCCCGTCCAGGTGCAGGACGGGCGGCCCACCGCTTCGACCGACTGTCAGACCGCGGCCGGGGTGTACTTGTAGCCGACCCGACGGACCGTCACGATGGTGTCGCGGTAGGCCGGTCCGAGCTTGCGGCGCAGCCGGGCGACGTGCACGTCCACCGTCCGCCCGTCCCCGACGTGCCCGTAGCCCCAGACCGCGGAGACCAGGTGGTCCCGGGTGTGCACCCGCTGCGGGTGCTCGGTGAGGTGGGCCAGCAGCTCGAACTCCAGGTAGGTGAGGTCGAGCAACCGCCCGTCGACGTAGGCGCTGCGCCGCTCGGTGTCGACGGAGATGCCGCGCCCGGCGGGGCGGACCGGACGGGCGCCCGCGACGATGTGGGCGACGGGCGCGCCGGTCGCCGCGGCAGGGGCGGGAAGCGTGTGAGCCCCGGAGGCGATCGCGCCCCCGACTCCGCCCCCGACGCCGGCAGCGGCCCCGACGCCGGTACCGCTCGGGGCCCCCGGCAGGACGACGGCTCCCGCCGCCGGGCCCTCGGCCGGCACCAGCACCAGGTACCCGACCATCGGGCTGCCGGCCGAACCGCCGAACTGGGTTCCGTACTGGGCGAGCAGCCCCTGCGGCAGCGCGCCCTGCGGCAGGGTGGCGACGACGGTCGCACCCTCCGGCAGCGCGGCGAGCAGCGCCGGGGGCACCTGCGGGACCGTCGCGCCCGGCTGTGCGGCGGCGGAGGTCGGGAGGGCCGCCGGGCGGGTCGGGCCGCCGTGGGCCGCCCCCACCGGGGACGGCCCGGCATGGGACGGACGGGTCGCCGCCCCCGGCCATCGGCCGGAGACCGACGCCGGAACGGACGGTCCCTCGGCCCCGGGCGTGCCGGGACCGACCGGCACGGCGCTGGGAACGGGGGCGGAGGAGACCGGCGGGACGGAGCGGACCGCCCGCAGGTGCGGGGTCGCGGTGGGCAGGGGCAGGGTGGCCGTGGAAGAAGAAGACATGGTGTGCCGCTCATTTCGCGCGTGACGGACGGGGTGGAGTCGTCTGCGCGTCGACCGGGCGTACTGCCTGGGCTGGACCGGATCGAACCGGATCAGCGGGCGGAGGACCGGGACGCGCTGGGCGAGCCGGGACACGTCTGATCGAACAGGTGCGGCTGCCGGGACGGCCAGAACGGCTCAAGGTCGAAGCGACCCTGCCGGCCGTCCCCGGCGCGGTTCCCGCACCGGTTCCACCGTCCGGTCCGTCCACCCGCGCACATCGCGGTGGCCGTCCCGGTCATTCGGGTACGGCCGACGGTGCCGGGGGTGGTGGCGGGGCAGACGATGTTCACTGGTGTTCTCTCCGCTGGGCGGGTCCGGTTGGTCGGCCGCGGGCTCGCCGGACGGGCGGTCCGCTACGGCCTGGTCGACGGGTTTCGGCGGTGCGTCGGGAGGCGGACCGGGAGGGCCGGGTGGGCCGTCGGCGCCGGGGGACGTACCGGGAAGGTCAGGCCGATCGGCGACAACACGCGCTGCAGATCAGCGCCTGGTCGATGTAGCGGCGGACGGTGAGCGCCGGATCGGCGGCACCGGACACGGAAGCGCCGGACACGAAGGCGCCGGGCATGACGGCGCCGAGGACCGGGGAGCCGGGAACGGCGGTGATGATGTGTCGTCCGACGGTCGTCATGCTGCCCTCCCCGTTCGTTCCCCACGCGGCGGCACACCGTTGCCGGTGCCCACCGACGATGCCTCGCCGTTTCGCCGAAGGCCGGTTGCCGGTCGCAACGCCCGCGTGAACGGGGCGTTTCCGGCGCTCCCGACGGCATGGCCGGGCGGCCTACATCCACAGAGCCTTCCATGGCCGGGGCGGTCTCGGCAACCTTCGACGCAGTGAGCGTCCGGGATGCGGACACCTGAATGAGATCGCGGGCGGAAGGGGCAGGTCGGCGCACTCTCCTGCCGACCAGTCGCACCAGCGTCGCCGAGCCCGAGCGGGGCCGGATTCGCGCCGTCCGCGACCGGCACCCGCACCCGCACCCACACCCGGAACCCGAATCCGCCCGCCCGCCGAACCGCCGTCAGGCGCCGACCGGGGCCCGACGGTGCCGACCCGCCGCGGCGTGCTCGACCAGTGCGACGAGAAGGTCCTTGCCGTCCTGCCGCAGCCGAGCGTCGCAGAGCAGCACCGGGATGTCCGGGTCGAGGTCGAGCGCCTCGCGGACCTCGTCCGGCGAGAACCGCTCGGTGCCCTCGAAGCAGTTCACCGCGACCAGGAACGGGATACCCCGCTGCTCGAAGAAGTCGACCGACGGGAAGCAGTCGGCCAGTCGTCGGGTGTCCGCGAGCACCAGCGCGCCGAGCGCGCCACGCGCCAACTCGTCCCAGACGAACCAGAACCGGTCCTGCCCGGGCGTGCCGAACAGGTAGAGCGCGAGGCCAGGCCGCAGGTCGATCCGTCCGAAGTCCATCGCCACGGTGGTGGTGCGTTTCGCCTCCACCCCCGAGGTGTCGTCCACCGGGCGGCCCAGTTCGCTGAGCTCCTCCTCGGTGCGCAGCGGCCGGATCTCGCTGACCGAGCCGACCAGGGTGGTCTTGCCCGCGCCGAATCCGCCCGCGACCAGGATCTTCAGCGCGACGGCCGGACCGCCGCGCCAGCGCGGGTCATTGGCGTTCGCGGGACGGGCCGCACCGCCGTCCGGGCGGGGCTGGGGGTCAGAGCGCACGGAGTCCATTGATCACGTCTCGCAGCAGGCGCTCGTCCGGCAGCTCGGCGAGCGGAACGGGTCGGGTGACGCTGATCAGGTCGGCGTCGTGGAGGTCGCCGAGCAGCACCCGCACCACGCTGACCGGCAGGTCGGTGTAGGAGCCGAGCTCGGCGACGGAGAGCGGCTCGCGGCGGCACAGGGTGAGCAGCGTCTGGTGTTCCGGGTCGAGGACGTGCGCGGGTACGGCCCCCGCGACCGACCCGGGATCGACGGCGGTGACCAGCGAGATCAGGTCGAACAGCCCTTCCTCGACCGGCCGGGTGCGGCCGCGGGTCATCGAGTAGAGCCGCACCACCGGGCCGGCCTCGTCGTCGAACCAGCGGTCGTCGACCGGGGTCCGCGGCCGGAACAGGTCGACCTCGGGCCCGTCCGGGTCCGATTGCCCGCCCTGGTCCGGCTGCCCGCCCCGCGCCGAGGCTTCCGGGCCGCCGCGCGGACCGTCCGGACCGTCCGAACCGCCGGCGCCGGCCGGGTCATCCGAGCCGCCCGGGCCGTCGACGGCCTTCGAACCGCCCGCGCCGGACGGCCCGACCGCGCCCACCGGCACCTGGGGGCCGTCCGACGCGTCCGGGCCGTCCGGCACATCCGCCTTCGGATCCGCCATCGGACCGCTCATCTCACCGGCGGGGCGGTTTCGGTGCGCGGCTCGGCGGCCATGTGCTCGCCGACCCGCTTGACCAGCAGCGCCATCTCGTACGCGATCTGGCCGATGTCCGCCTCGGCCTCGCTCAGCACGGCCAGGCAGCTGCCGTCGCCGGCGGCCGTGATGAACAGGAAGGCCTCGTCCAGCTCCACCATGGTCTGCCGGACGCCGCCGACCTTGAAGTGCCCGCCGGCGCCCTTCGCCAGGCTGTGGAACCCGGCGGCGACGGCTGCCAGGTGTTCGGCGTCCTCGCGGTCGAGGTCGCGGGAGGCACCGGTGGCCAGGCCGTCGTTGGAGAGGATCACCGCGTGCCGCAGGGCCGCGACGCGCCCCACCAGGTCGTCCAAGAGCCAGTTGAGGTCCCCGGACGACTGCATCGACGTGGTCATGAATCAGTTCCTTCCGCTGGAGCGGGTGGTGCGTGTGGAGCGGGTGGAGCGGGCACTACGGGTGGTTCGGGTACGGCGGGTGGTGCCGGCGCACCGGTGTCCGGGCTCCGGCGGACCGGCTGCCCGGGCGGCACCCGCCGGGCGAGCGGCGCCCGGCCGGTGTCCTGCGGCGCGGGCAGCGCCGCCGGGGCGGGCGCCGGGGCGATCGCCCGGCGGGACCGGTCCGGGGGCTGCCAGGCCGGTACGGCGGTGGGCCGTCCCTTCCCCCGCACGGCACGATCGTCGGGCGTGTCGGGACGATCCGTCAACGGAGCGCCGGGGCGGTCCGCCGGCGCACCGGCGCGGTCCGCGGACGCGCTCGTGCGGTCCGCCGGAGCCGTGGCCCCTCGCCCCCGGGTGAAGCCGCGCTGGAACGAGGCGAAGGTGGCCCGGGCCTCCTCGGGAGAGCGCTCCCGGGCCTCGCGGGCCTCCTGGGCCCCTCCGCCGTCGCGGGAGACCCCGCCTTCCCGGCCTGTCAGGCCGTCCCGGGTGTCTCCGGCCGAGGACCCTCCGGCCCCGCCGTCGACCCCGGCCCCGTTGCGGAACCGTTCCTTCAGCTGCTCCGTGAGCTGGTCCCTGAGCTGCGGCGCCAGGTTCGCCTGCCGGACCCTCCGGGGCAGGCCACCCGCCGTCCGGGGCGCGGCTTCCACGGGCGGAGCCACAGCGGCCCGGGCGACAGCGGTCGGGACGACAGCGGCCGGAGCCGAGTCGGTCCCGTCGGCCCCGCTAGCACCATCGACTCCGGCACCGTCGACTCCGGCACCGTCGACTCCGGCAGCCGCGACGGCCGCCTCGGCCGCCGCCACGACGACGTCCTCCCGCCGGTGCCGCCCCGTCCCCGGCGCGTCCTCGGTGTCCACCGCGGGCGCGGGGACCAGCATCGGTCCGCCCTTGCTCCGCGAGACCCGGCGCGGCAGCCCGCCCGCCGTACGGCCCGTGTCCGGTGCGGACGGCCGCGGCCCGCCCGTCGTCCCGCGGTGCCTGCCTCCCACGCCATCGCCATCGCCGGCGCCGGCGCCCGCGCCCGCAAGTCCTCCGGCCCCGGTCCTGGCCGCGCCACCCGCACCGGCGGAACCGGCCGCGGACGCCGAGCGGGAGCCGCCTCCCGACCCGGGCACCGCGACCAGGTCGCGCTGGACGCGCCGACCGCCCGCCGCGGACCGCTTCCCGGCCGCGCCCGGCTCCGGCATCCCGTCCGGTGCCTCCGCGAGCAGCTCGCGCGGGATCAGCACCACCGCCGTCGTCCCGCCGTACGGGGACGGCCGCAGGTGCACCCGGATGCCGTGCCGCCGGGCCAGTCGGCTGACCACGAACAGGCCCAGCCGGTCGGTGTCGGCGAGGTCGAACTCCTGCTCCACGGCGAGGCGTTCGTTGATCTCGGCGAGCAGCTGCTCGCTCAGCCCGAGGCCCCGGTCGTCGATCTCCAGTGCGAAGCCGTGCGCCACCACCTCGCCCTGGACGGTGACCTGGGTGTTCGGCGGGGAGAACACCGCGGCGTTCTCGACGAGTTCGGCGACCAGGTGGGTGACGTCCGCGACGGCGCTGCCGAGCAGACCGGTGCCGGGGAACGGCCGGACGATCACCCGGGCGTAGTCCTCGACCTCGCCGACCGCCGCCCGGACGACGTCCACCATCCGGACCGGCTTGCGCCAGGCGCGCCCGGGCGAGCCGCCGGCCAGGATGATCAGGCCCTCGGCGTGCCGGCGCATGCGGGTGGTGAGGTGGTCGACCTTGAACAGGTCCTCCAGCTCCGCCGGGTCCTCGGTGCGGCGCTCCATGGTGTCGAGCAGGGTGAGCTGGCGGTGCAGCAGCACCTGGCTGCGCCGGGCCAGGTTGACGAAGACCGCCGAGACCCCGCGCCGCAGCTCGGCCTGTTCGACGGCGGCCTCGACGGCGGCCCGCTGCACCGCGTTGAACGCCTGGCCGACCTGGCCTATCTCGGCGTCCCCGAAGTGCAGCTCCGGGGCTTCGCTGGCCACGTCCACCGGCTCGCCCCGGCGCAGCCGCAGCATGACGGACGGCAGCCGGGTGCCGGCCAGCTCGTCGGCCGCGTTGCGCAGGCCGATCAGCTCGCGGGCCAGGCCCCGGCCGATCCGGAACGAGATCATGATCGACAGCACCACGGCGACCAGGCCGACGGCACCGGCGATGCCGCCGCGCCACAGCAGCCCGATCGAGGCGGAGTGCGCGCGCTCGTCCAGCCCGGTGGAGATCCGGCTGTTGATCGAGGCGAGGTCGCCGAGCGAGCGGTCCGCGGTCTCCCGCCAGGAGTCGCCGTTGAGCGCCTGGACCACCCGGTCGGGGCCGCCGGCGCCGATGAAGTCCGCCTCGGCGCGGGCCAGCGCACCCCAGGCCTCGCCGCCGCGCAGCGCGTTGTAGTCGGACTGGTCGGCGGGGTCGAGCTCGGCGACGTAGACGGTGAACAGCGCCTGCTGGTTGTGCAGGGCGTCCAGCGCGACCTGGTACTGCTCGGCGGTGGGCTTGGCGGCGCCGGTGCGCAGGCCCTCCATCGCCGCGTCCTCCTGCGACAGGTACTCGCGGGCGCGCACCAGCTCGATCAGGATGGTGCCCTGACGCGGGAGTTGGCCGCTCTGCCGGGCGACGTAGGCGGACCGGAAGCCGAACACCGGCTTGACCAGGTCGCTGTACTGCCCCAGCGCGAACTCCCAGTTCAGCGCGGAGCGACCGATCTGGGCGCGCAGCGGGCCGATCTGGTCGGCGGCGGCGATGATCTGCACGAAGCGGCCGCGCTGCGGGGCGGAGAGCTTTCCCGCCGGGCCGTCCTTCATCTGCCGCAGCACCTCCAGGCTGCGGTCGGTGGCGGCCTTGGCCCGCTCGTAGGCCTCCTGGGCGGCCGGCGAGCGCGGGTCGGCCAGCCGCTGGACGGCGGCGCGGCGCTCGTTCTGCAGGTCGCCGGTGTACCGGTCGACCGGGCCCGCGAACTCCTTGTACGTACGGCTGATCCCGAGCTGGTTCCAGACGTCCCCCGTGGTGGCGATCGTCGCGTAGGCCCACAGGGCGGTGAGCGCGACGATGGGCACCAGGAGCAGCGCGATGATCTTCGCGCGGATCGAGCTGCTGCGCAGACGCATGGAGTCCTCGGTCGGGAAGTGCCAGGCGCGGACGGGGAGCGGGGGTGGTGGCGGTGCGGGTGTCGGGCGGTGGGGAGCGGTACGGCGTCGGGCGACGGAGTGACGGGGTGACGGAGTGGGAGCGGTGCTGCGCCGGGCGGCGTGGAGGGCGCCGGGGAAGGGTCGGAGGAGGGGTGACCGGCCACAGGTCTGCGAGACTCTACTACGCCGTCACCGCTCGTTCGAGGGGCGAACCAGTTCATCGACCGGTCTCGTCCCGCACACGTCAGGAACCGGTCGCCCCCTCCCCCGCTCCGGGTCCGGAGGGTCCGCCGGTGCCCGTGAGGGCGGAATCGCCCCGCCGGGACGCGGCACCGGCGCGGAGCCCGCTTCCCGCGCGAATCCTCCCCCGCGCCTCCCCACGCACGACACCACCGGAGGGTGACCGTGCCGATCTCGTCGTGTCACCGCCACAACCCTGGGCAGTGACAGGGTGATCCGATAGTTTCGGCCCACCCCGTACTACCGGCACCGAACTGGGGAGGACTGTGCGCGAGTTCACCACCCCCGCCCCGGCCGCGCCCGAGGCCACCGGAGGACTCGCCGACTCCCTCTACGACACCGCCGAGCACGCTCCCGAGCTCGTCCAGCTGTCCCGGCGGGACGGGGACGGGCAGTGGCGGGACGTCACCGCCCGGGAGTTCCGGGCCCAGGTGCTGGCCCTGGCCAAGGGCCTGCTCACCCAGGGCGTGCGCTACGGCGACCGGGTCGCCCTGATGTCCCGCACCCGCTACGAATGGACGCTGTTCGACTACGCACTCTGGTCGATCGGCGCCATCACCGTGCCCGTCTACCCCACCGCCTCCCCCGAGCAGGTCCGCTGGATCCTCGCCGAGACCCAGGCCGTGGCCTGCCTGGTCGAGGACGAGGACGCCGCGATGACGGTCGGCGCGGTCTGCGACGCGCTGCCCGACCTCACCGGCATCTGGCAGCTGGACCGCGACTGCGTCGCCGCGATCACCGAGGACGGCCAGGGCGTGCCCGACGCCCTGGTGCACCGCCAGCGCCTCGGCGTCGCCGCCGAGAACATCGCCACGGTCGTCTACACCTCGGGCACCACCGGCCGCCCCAAGGGCTGCCTGATCACCCACGCCAACCTGGCCGCCGAGGCCGACGCCCTGCTCGCCGGCTGGGGCGACGTCCTGCGTGACACCGGCGGCGGACATCCCGCCACCCTGCTGTTCCTCCCCTTGGCGCACGTCTACGGGCGGGCCGTGCAGATCGCGGCGATCCGCGGCGGGTTCCGGATCGGGCACATCCCCGAGGTCTCCACCGACGCGCTGCTGCCCGCCCTGGAGACCTTCCGCCCGACCTTCCTGCACGCCGTCCCGTACGTCTTCGAGAAGCTCTTCCAGCAGGCCCGGCGGGCCGCCGAGGACGCCGGGCGCGGCGAACTCTTCGAACAGGCCCGGCAGGTGGCCGTCGACTGGGCCGCCGCCCGGGAGCAGAAGGCCTTCGGACGCGGCCCCGGCCCCGGCGCGGCCCTGCGGCTGCGCCACCTCGCGTACGAGCGGACCGTCTACCCGCGGCTGCGGGCGGTGCTCGGCGGCCGGGTGCGCAGCGTGATGTGCGGCGGCTCCACGCTCCGGCGCGAGCTGGGACTGTTCTTCACCGGCGCCGGCCTCCAGCTGTACGAGGGCTACGGGTT